>CAZPCC010000396.1:0-5243 GCA_964584905.1 uncultured Gemmatimonadaceae bacterium
CGTGCGCGATCGGCGATCCGGTTCCTGGTCGCCTGGTCGCCGGCGCTCGCGTGGATCGCCTGTGTCGGAGTCCCGATGTTCGGCGAGCCGCGTGTGTCTCCCGACGTGGCGGTTGTCGTGGGCAGCCTCGTGTTCCTCGTGATGGCGGCAGGCGTCGCGTGGACCATTGCGGTTCCCGGCCGTGGACCGCACGACCGCATCGCGGGCACGTGGGTTGTGCCCAGGTAGGGAACGGTCAGGAGTAGACATGCGGATATCAGCGTTGTGTACGGCAGTCGTGACGTACGTGGGGATGGGCCACCCGCCGCCGGCGGTGGCACAGGTCGACCAACAGCGCGCACAGGAGTACTTCAAGGAAGCCCAGGCGCTCTGCGAGCGCGACGGCGGCCGTCTGTGGGGCGTGTCGATCTGCGCGCCGATGGTGATCGGCGACGCGCGGACACAGACGTTTGCCACCAGCCAGCCCCCACCGGAAGCCGCTCGGCCGCGAGTGCTCGGTATCGTGAACGCCCCGGTCCAGTGGGGCGGCGCGACGTGGGCAGCATACATCTGGGACGACGTGGCCAACCGGACGCCGAGCGAGCGCAACGAGCTCTTCCTCCACGAGCTGTTCCACGGCGTGCAGTCGCGGCTCGGGCTGGGAGCACCGGCACGGGAGACTGAACATCTCGACGCAGCGGACGGACGGTATTGGTTGCGGCTCGAATGGCGCGCGCTCGCTCGGGCACTGCAGGAATCAGGAGAGCAGCGCAGCATCGCTGTCCGCGACGCCCTCGCCTTCCGGCAGGCGCGGCGCACGCTGTACCCAGCCAGTGTCGAAGACGAGCGCGGCCAGGAGATCGGGGAGGGACTCGCCGCGTACACCGGCACCGTTCTCGCGGCGGAGTCGGCGGCCGACGCGATCGTGAGCGCAGTCGACCTGCTGGCCGGTATGGAGGCGGTGGCTCTGCAGGCGAGCTTCGTTCGCACGTTCGGTTACGTGTCCGGTCCTGCGTACGGCCTCCTGCTCGATGCGTCGTCGCCCGACTGGCGGCGCAGCGTGCGCGGCAGCGACGATCTCGGCACGCTCGTGATGCGCGCGCTCGCTCTTCAACCAGCCACTGATGCGACGGCGTCTGCCGCCCGATACGGCGGCGCCGAGATCCGCGGGTCCGAACAACAGCGTGAGGTGGAGCGGCAGCAACGTCTAGCCGAATTGCGCCAGCGCTTTGTCGATGGTCCGGTGCTCGTGATCCCAGGAGGCGGGAGCGGCATGTCCGATTCCCGGGGCGCGACGGTGATCCCGAGCATCGGGACGGTGTACTTCGGTCCCTATCGTGCCTCGGGAGGCTGGGGCACGCTCGAAGCGGAGAAGGGTGTGCTGATCGCGAGTGACGGCCGCTCGCGCCGAGTGCCGGCGCCCGTCCGGCGCGACGACGGGACGTTCGCCGGCGACGGATGGACGTTCAGGGTAGCGCCGGGCTGGGTCGTGCGCGAAGGCGCACGGAGGGGCGACTACGAAGTCGTTCGGCAGCAGCCGTGAGCGTGAGTTGAAGAGGAGGATCGGAATGAGCAACCGCGTCCGTTCGTCGATCGTGCTGCTCGCTTTCGTCGTATGCGTCTGTTCAGCATCGGCACGCGTCATCGGCGACCAGGCACCCGCGCGTCAGCCCTCGGTGACGACGGATGTCGTGTACGGGCATAGAGACGGCCTGGCGCTCACGCTCGACGTGCATCGGCCGGCACGCCCCAACGGTGCCGGCCTCATCTCTATCGTGAGCGGCGGGTGGCAATCGAGTGTGGAGATGGCCCGGATCTTCACCCAGGCCTATCCGCCGTTGATTGAGAAGGGGTTCACCGTCTTCGCCGTGAGGCACGGCAGCTGGCCGAGGTATCCGTTGTCGTCAATCGTGGCGGACATGCGGCGATCCGTCCGCTTCATCCGTCACCACGCGAAGGAGTACGGCGTCGATCCCAACCGCATCGGCGTCTTCGGGAGTAGCGCCGGCGGGCACCTCGCGCTGCTGCTCGGGACGACGGGCGACTCCGGCGATCCGTCGGCCGCCGATCCGGTGCTCCGGGAATCCAGTCGCATCGCAGCCATCGTGGCGAACTTTCCGCCGACGGATCTCGCTCGATGGGCGACGCAGCAGCCGGTCTTCAAGTTTACGGAGGCCGAAGTGGCGCAGTTCTCGCCCATTCGCTTCGTCTCGTCCGGCTCGGCTCCGTCGCTCATCGTGCACGGCGACGCCGACACGGCCGTCCCGATAGACCAGGGAGAGACGATGCACGCGGCGCTGACGGAAGCGGGTGTGCCCGCGTCGTTCATTCGAATCAAGGGCGCGGGACACGGGTTCGAGGGCGCCGATCCCGTCGATCTCGAGCGCGCCTATGCCGCGCTGATGCAGTGGTTCGAGCAGCATCTTCGAAGCGCGGCGAGGTAGAGCCCGGTCGGCCGCGGCCGGTAAGCTCGCGGCCGGCTCTGGCGGGGGCGTTTGACTCAAATGCCCAAAGAGGGCATGATAATGCCCATATTGGGTTCCACGCGCAAGGCTCCTCGGTCTCGACGGCGCAGTCTGGCGGACGCCCTGCTGACGAAGACGCAGCAGCGCATCCTCGGGGCGCTCTTTGGCCAGCCCCACCGAAGCTTTTATGCGGCTGAGCTGATCCGCGACGCCGGCACGGGGTCCGGCGCTGCGCAGCGTGAACTGGCGAAGCTCGAGGACAGCGGTCTCGTCGTGACCCGCCGGATCGGCAACCAGAAGCACTACCAGGCGAACGCCGCATCGCCGCTGTTCGCCGACTTGCGGAATATCGTGCTGAAGACCGTGGGCCTGGTCGAGCCGTTGCGCCAGGCGCTGAAGCCGATTGAATCGGAGATTCAGGCGGCGTTCGTGTATGGTTCCGTCGCGAAGGGGTCGGACCAGGCCTCGAGCGATATCGACCTCATGGTGGTGAGCGACACCCTGAGCTACGCTGACCTGTTCGGAGCGCTCGACAAGGTCTCGCGGATGCTCGGCCGGACGGTCAATCCGACGGTCTACAGCCGCGCCGAGTTCTCGAAACGAACGGAGGCAGATAATGCGTTCGTGAGCCGGGTGCTGGAGGGACCGAAGGTCTGGGTCATTGGAGTGGGGGATTCCGTCCTTGTCAACGCTTGAGAACCTCGCCGGACCTGGCAAGGTCCTCGCCAAGGAGGCTCCCGACGCGAAGGAGTTCGACGGCCTCGTGCGCTCCGGCCTGGCGCGGCTGCGCGACGCAGAGAACGACGCGAACTCGTTGGAGAGCAGGTTCGATCTCGCGTACGGCGCCGCCCACGCGCTCTGTCTGGCGGCACTGCGGCATCACGGGTTTCGGCCGTCAAAGCGCTACATCGTCTTCCAGGTGCTGCCGGCCACGCTTGGTCTGGGGCCGGAAGTCTGGCGCGTGCTTTCGAAGTGCCACGACACGCGCAACCGGACGGAGTACGAGGGCGCGCTCGACGTGGATGACCGGCTCGTCGTCGACTTGATCGGCGCCTGCCGCAAGGTCGCAAGCAAGGTCAGTAGTCTGTCGCCGATTCCGAAACAGTCGGAGTAGGCTCCTTTTAAGCTATGGCAAAACGCAAAGACGCTGCAGCGCTACCACAATCGACTCATCGACGCGGCCACGGTCGTCGCCGAGATGCTGCGGATGAAGCAGGAGATGGACGCGAGTGACGCCCGCGCGCGGGAGCTTGGCCTCGCGGAGGAGGAGGTCGCCTTCTACGACGCCGTCGCAGGGAACGCCGAGGGAGTTTACGACGAGCCGATGCGCGCGATCGCGTCACAGTAGTCGATGACAAGAGCCACACCCAACAGCTGACGAGCGCTGACAATGTGCCGTTTCCGATCTCGATTCTCGGCTGGCATGAGATCGAAGCCGTTGCCGACAAGGCGGAGGCGCGGATCGGATTGCTCGACAGAATCGGGAATGCCACCGAGATCAAAGCGATCTACGGAGATATCAGAACGCAGCTTGAGGTAGTACGGGACCAATTACCGACGTTCCAGCAGCAGGTGAAGAAGCTTGACAAGGCGCTCAGAGAACTCTGAGACCTTCAGTATAGCCGCCGCAGCCGAGACTCTGACAGCCAACAGGGGTTGTGGTCGCGAAGCTCCGGTAGCCGTCATCCCTTCGGCGGGCGCGCATCCTCTTCCAGCAGGTCTTCGACGTACAGCATGCGGACCATCGTCATGGCCGCAGCCGTCAGAGGCGTCGCCACAGCCACGCCAATCACGCCGACGAGTACGCCCAGCACAATCTGGGACATGATGGTCAGCGCCGGCGGCATCGATACGGTGCGGCGCTGGATGAGCGGTGTGACCGCATAGCTCTCGACGGTTTGAATCGCCAGGTACAGCGCGGCCACGTAGACCGCTCGCGTCGGGTCCTCGGCGAGAACGAGAAGGGCGGGCGGGACAACGGAGAGCACCGGGCCGAAATTCGGAATGAAGGTGAGCGCCGCTGCAAGAAGCCCGAAGGTCAATGCCAGCGGCACGTCGAGCAACCACAGCCCCACGGTCGTCAGTACGCCGACCAACGCCATCGAGAGGATTTTCCCGATCAGCCACCATTGGAGGACGCTGGTGACCTCGAACAGCACCTCGTCGGCGCGATGCCTTCCCGCTACAGGAATGAGTCGCCGGAAGCCTCGGTGATAGAGCGACGGTTGCGCGGCGACGTAGAGCCCGACGAAGAGGATGATGAGAAAGGCGGCGAGCAGACTGATGGTCGACAGCAGGACACCCGTCGCCTGATCGACGAGGGCCCCTCCACCGGCCATCTGACCGGATTCCGCGCGCCCGAGCAGCCATCGGCCCCATTCCCGCTGTTCGAACCAGCCGCGCAACTCCCCAAGCGCGGCGGGCAGCTCGGTGGCCAGTTGGTCTGCCTGCTCGGACACAGATGGCCACAGCGCCCATGCCGTCCCCACCGTGCCAGCGAGCAACACCAACACCGTCAGGCCGAGCGCCATCCCGCGGCTCATGCCGGACATCCGTACGACCGCATCCGCGAGCGAGCTGAGGAGAACGGCAAACAACAGTCCGGCAAACACCAGCAGCAGCACTTCCGCGGCCAGGACGAGCAGTGCGACGACGGCGACGATCGCCAACGCGGTCGCGACGACGGCCGCCGTGCGCCTGCCGAGCAGCCGCAGATCTCCGGGTGAGCGACGTCCTGTCATGGCTGGGAACCCTCGCGTTGGAGCAGTAGGTCGACGAGCAGCGGGAAGTGATCGGAAC
>CAZPCC010000397.1:0-1969 GCA_964584905.1 uncultured Gemmatimonadaceae bacterium
CACGACGACCGGGCGCCGCGTGCTTCCGATCGCCTCGAGCAAAGGGATATCGACGATCTCGGGCGAGGCGACCTTGAACGCCGCCACGCCGATCGAGTCGAGCAGATCGACCGCCGTCGGATCGAAAGGCGACGACAGAAAGTCCATTCCGAGCGACTCGACCTCGTCCTTCAGTCCCGCAAACCATTCCCACGGTGTGTAGGCCTGCCGGTAGAGGCTGTGCAATGTCATGCCGTCCCACAGCGTGCCCTCGAGACGGAAATACCCTTTATCGGAGTCGAGCGTGATGGTGTCGGCCGTGTAGGTCTGAAACTTCACGGCGTCCGCGCCGGCACGCTTCGCGGCCTGCACGATGGAAATCGCCCGCTCGAACGACTGGTTGTGGTTCGCTGAGACTTCCGCGATCACGTAAGCGCGGCCGCCCTGGGTGAGGACGCGCTCAGCTATGCGCATGGGCTGCATCGTCGACCGCCTCATCCATGGACAGGCACGGCCGGCGCCCGGAACGCAGGATGGCCGTCGCGGCGGGCCCTTCGTTGAACAGGAGATCGATGGCGGAGGCGCCGGCCTCGAAAGGGTGGTAGCGCTGGCGGTATTCAGGATGGACGTAGTTCTGAACGGCGATCGGAATGCCCGCCTTCTCGAAGACGTGTCGGTCTTCGCGCAGATAGTCGAGCGACCCTCTGGGCGACAGATAACGGGTCGCCCCGAGCTTCTCCAGAATCGCCACCAGGCGCATGGACCGAGGGCCGTCGGCCGCCAGCTCCGATGCGAGGCTGAAGCGGCCGCCGACGCCGAGACGATCCGCGAGCCAGCGCACGAGCGCCACGTTGAGACGCGCAAGCGACGGATCGCTCCGCACTGATGCGAGGATGTCCTCCAGCTCCTGCAGATATTCGCTGCAGTAGGCGGTTTTCGCGTAATGCTGCCGCAGCGCTCGCATGTGCTTGCCCGGAAACTCCGTGGTCCTGATCGAGACGTCCCGGATCGGCTGCCCGAAGCGCCCCTTGATGTAGACGGGGACGGTGATCCACTCCAGCCCGTTCGCCGTTCGGATGCGGTTTCGCTGCTGCCACGTCTGCTTCTCGAACTGTACGGTGTCGAGGAACACGAACACGTCGGCCTGGTCGATCAGGTCGAAATAGCCGATCCACGGCAGATACGTGGGCTGCATGATCGCGGCGAGCACGGTTCCACCGTTCAGCGGCAAAGCGCGATCACGTGATCGACGGTCGCCGTAAAAAGCCTTTCGGTTACGCGGCCCGTCTCCACCTCGCCGAATTCGCGGCTGCAGTAGTTTTTCAGGTCCTGCTCGTCGTCGAAGAAGAAGAACTCCTGGCCGTCGCGGAAATCGTAGTCGCGGATGCGATAGACGCGCTTTTCCAGCGGCTGCGCCCTCACGCAGATGTCGTGAGCCGGGCCGGCGGTGGACAGGAACAGGAGCCCCCCCCGGACGCAGCACGCGCCGGAACTCGTGCAGCGCCGCGAGGACGAGCGCTTCGCTGCCCTCGTAATGGATGGTGTTGACGGACAGGACCAGATCGAACGAGCGGTCGCCGTAGGGCAGCGCACGATTGCTGCCGGTGCGTATGCCGGCCTTGTATCCGCGCGCGGCGAGCGCCTCGCCGGCGAGCGCGCTGATCTCGTCGTGGATTTCGATGCCGTGGCACTCGCAGCCGAGATCGGCGAAGGGCACGAGGTTGTTGCCGAAGCCGCATCCGACGTCGAGCACCTGCCAGCCCGGCTGCGGCTTGAGCGGTCGGGCGGAATAGCTTCCGAACAGGACCTTCAGCATGGCCTCGTTGGGCCAGCGGGGGTAATTGCCCTTGATTCGATCGGAGTGGAAGCGGCTCCACTCGTTCGCCTGCGCGACAGGCTCTTTACCGTGTTGCATTCATTATCCTCACCGTCCCGCCGCTCAACGCGCCGCGGCCCCGCTGCGCGCTCGCGACTGCGCCCTCCGACCTGA
>CAZPCC010000398.1:0-8882 GCA_964584905.1 uncultured Gemmatimonadaceae bacterium
TCCGCCACGAACTGCTGTGTGGCACCCACCGAATTGAGCGTCACCGCGGCCGGCGTGACCGTAATGCTGCCCACAGCATTTCCGGAGAGATCCACCGCCAGCGTCGCCGACCCGGTAACACCGCCGGCACTCGCCCTTATCGTCGTGTTCCCCGCTCCCGCCGCGGTAGCCAGCCCCGTGGCATCCACTTGCGCGACCGATCCGTCATCGCTGCTCCAGGCGAACGTCACCCCTGATATCACCGCGCCTGACGCGTCGAGCGCCTGGGCGGAATACTGATGGCTCGCGCCAATCGCTACGATCGTCGCGGCAGGTGGAGAGACGACGATCTGCGCGATGGGCGAGGTCCCAGGCTTTCCTCTGAATTGCAGCAGAACCAGGTGGACGGGCTGCGCATCGCCGAATCCCAGCGGCACCGATGGCGATGCGGTTCCGGCGTACAGCGTGTCCGAACCGCCGTACAACTCGATTTCCGCATCGAACGTCTCCGGGTCGCTCGAGAGATCCATCAGCCACGACAACGTCGCCCCATCGGCGTACCCCAGCACGGTGTCCACCACTACCTCGGCTGGCGTGCGACGGTTGGCCGTCACGCGCAGGCTGTCGATGGTAACTCCGAGCGCCGCCGGATCCTCACCGGGAACGAACGACACCTTCAACTTCAACTCGCCGACCTCGAGCGGGCCGGTGGGTCCGTCCAGGCACGACGCCACCGCCACGGCCAGCAGCAGCGTTAGGTATCGGGCGCGGCGGCAACCACTCGGCATTCGCATCACAGCTGCCGGGACCACTGAAGAGCGGCGACCTGCTCGTTGAAGTTGCCTTCCGGATCCACCAGGTTGTTGTACCGGTTGGCGCGCAGGGTAAGCGTGAGCGCATCGCGATCCGTCACCCGCAGACGCGTGAGGAGCCGTGCCGTGAAGGCATCGGTCCGCGTGATCTGCGACTGCATTACGGATGCGTTCGTGCTCCACCGTCCGCTGCCGCTGCGCCAGTTGGACGCCAGTCCGTAGGTGGCGCGCGTCGACGTGGAATCGCCGCCCACCGTAGAGCGCACGACTCCAACCGAGGGTGACAGTGTCCATCTAGGCGCCAGCCCGAACGCCACACCAACATCGCCGCTGTGCGAGCGCAGCGTGCTGGCCGCTCGCGCCGGATTCTCATCCCCCACGCGCTGCATCGTGTAGTTGGCCGTGATGCTTCGCACCCTGGAACGTGCGCCGATCATCATCGACTGGCTGGTGTTCAGCACCCACGCCGAGTAGTCCACCCGGCGTAATGCATCATCGGCCTCGTTGGTCATGCCCACACGCGTGGCACGCAGCGTCGAGCTCCACCGATCGGTTGGCCGAATGTTGAGCATTCCGCCAACCCGCTGGCGAACGGTCGTCTCCAGCTTCTGGCCGATGAGATTGTCGCGCTGGCGCATCCCGTCCAGATTCACCGAGAACCGGCGGAACCGCAGCATTGTGCGCGCATCGATTCCCGTCTGGTCGTTGGGAAGAAACGCGCTGCCGAGCGATACGTATCCTGGACCTACATGGCGATAGCCGATCGTCGCCGACAGGCTGCGCGGAGAGCGGGGAGTAGCGCCCGGAAGCTTGTCGAGCTTGAACTCAAGCTCCGTTCGATAGGCATAGTCGGCGTGTGTACCCACCCGCGGCGTGACCAGCTTGCGCAGCAAGCCCGAGTACTCCTCGTGCAGCTTGTCCTCGCCGAGCAGCGACGCGCGACGGTCACGCGTGTGCACGCTGCCGTCGACCTCGCCGCGCCAATACGCCTTGCCGCCGAACAGGGAGAGTCCCCCAGTCACGCCCACTACCACGTTCTCCTGAGGCGTGACGGAGAACGGATTGATCTCTATCGGCGGCAGCAGCGCGGTATCCGGGACGTTGGCAAGAGAGTCGGGAAGAAACGGCCCATACGCGCTGTCAGCCGGCGACGGCAGCGATCCGGGATCGTCCCAGGCCCGCAGCATCATGACGTCGATGAACGAGCCCCGCCGGCCACCGGCAACTGCTCGGCCGATTCCCACCCGCCCGCCGACGATGCGCCTGTCGAAGCTGCCGCTCGTAAGGCCACCGAACGCCGCCTGACGAGCCTGCCCGCCGAATGCGCCCACGTGCAACAGGCCGGGATTCACGTCGAATCCCGCACCGGTAATGCGAATGCCGCTCAAAGTGTATGGGGTGTAGTAGTCGGCGAATGATCCGAGATGGGCCCGCCCCCACGACCACCGAGGCGATACCCCGAGCTGGTTGATCCGCTGGCGGCCTGGTATCCCGCCGAACCCTGCAACCGGATCGCCCTCGGTCGACAGCAGCAGATTCACCCCCACCGACAACTTTCCGTACAACTTCGCGGTGGAGTTGAGGTACAGGCGCCCGGTCTGGCCAGGGCGCCGCGCCTCACGACCGGAAATGCCGTAAGCCTCGGCGAAAGTGCCCGCCTCCCCCTGCCATTGCAGTCGCGGCACCCCTTCCACAACCGTCTGGGCGCCGACGGGAAGTGCGGCGAGCACAATGCCTAGCGAGCAAATGCCGAGGCGATTCATTGATCGAGCAGCGCAGTGAGCAGTTGCGCCCCTCCGGTATGAAGGCTGGCGAAATTGAGCGACGACGAGATGTCGAACGGCCGCTGCGCGAACGATCCCACCAGGTTCCAGGAAACGGCCAGCCCGCTCGTCAGCGACTCGAGATCCGCGTGGAAGGAAGCCCGACTGATCACCAGCACCGGGTCGCCCCTCTCGATTACCGCGATGATCGTGTTGAACTGGTAGAGCATGGTCTCGATGCTCGAGGCCGCCGTCTCCAACTGGATGCGAAGGGCGCGAGCCGCATCATCGGCCGCCATGAGGAGAATGTTCTGGTCTACCGGAGGGAGAGCGTTGAGCACCCGCTGCGCCACGGTCACCGAAACGGTGAGCCCCGCATAGACCGACGACAGCGTTCCATAACGAACCGAGTGTGCCACGTATGCGCTGTACCACGATGCCTTGAGCACCGGGTACCACCCTGACGTTCCCACCCACTGCGCATAGGCGGCGTCACGTTGTGCCCGCGCCCTGTTCGCCGCCGTCAGGGCAACGTTCGCCGCGGCCTGCGCAGCCGTCACCTGAGCCTGCGCGTTCGCCCGCTGCTGCTCGAGCGTCGCGCGAAGCTGGGCCACCGTCGCCTCGGCGTTGGACAGCGTGTGCCGCAGCGCAGTGACCGCCGCGTCCGCACCGCTCAGCGCGACGACGCCACCCCGGGCGAAATGCAGTGCGCCCTGTTGAACGACCGGACCGAAGGCAAGTCCCATGTCGCTCTCAACGAGCCCATCGATCACGAAGCTGGGCTGGCGCAGATCGAACTTGGCCTGCGCGTTCAGCGACGCCGTGAACAGATCGAACATTTCCGTTCGCGTGTTGAACCGCAGCTGCGTCTTGTCGATCTCCACATCGAGCTGCTGCCGCACCGAAAAGAGTGTCGCGGCGCCCTTGACCATGAACCGCTGCATCTCGGGCGTCAGCGTTATGTCGAGCGCCGCGTCCTCGAGGTCGAGCGGCCCCAGCGTGAGCGGGCCGATGTCTCCTCTCACCCACATGCCATCCTCGCCGACGTTGACGTCGACGCCGGCAAAGTCCGACAATGTGCCGTCCGCGCCGCGCTCCAGGAACAGCCGTCCCTTGATGGCCATGCCGCGCTCGACGCCAAGGTCCGGATCGGCCTTTGGCGCGAACTTGAGCGCGACATCGCGAAACTCGATGCCCGGCAGCGCGTCGATCGGCAACCGCGGTCCAGCCGGGCCGTTCGACGCACCGGTCGCGTCCGCGACCGCCTGACGAGCCGCGGCCATCTTCTCCTGCACCATCACGAGATCCGATAGCCCGAACCCAGCCGCGCTCGAGCCGTCGAAGATGAAGTTCGTCGGCACTCCCGTGGGGCTCACCGCCACGGCGACCGCGACCGCCATGTCCTTCTCACCTATGATCATATCGCCGCCGAAGCCGAGCTGCACGCTGCCGGTTGGACTGATTCCGATCTTCAGCACGACCTTGTTCAGAGTCACCCATTCGATGCCGAACGGTGCAACCCAGCCCCGCTCAGCCGCGAGGCCGCCCGACAGAGACAGGCCTGTTCGCGCCAGTGCGGCGGCGAGGAAGAACATCAGCTCGTCTTCCTGGATGCGAACCGTCATCTCGCCGACGAACCGCACCGACGGATCGCCGGTCAGCTCCAGCGCCAGCTGTCCGCTGCGGAACCACTCCGGCGAATTCGGCGGCCGCATCGGCGGCAGCTCGGCCCTCAAATACAGATCCTTTATCGCCGCCAGTCCACCGCCCGGCCTGGCGAGCATCGTCAGGCTCTTGCCGAGCGTGCCCTGGAGGAAGATGACGCCCTTCTCGATCCCGAGGGCGTCCATCACTGCGATCAGCGGGTGCCCGGGCTCCAGCCCCTCGGCGGGAATCGCCGCGATCAGATTGAGACCGGGTCGCAGCGAGATCTCGAAGGTGTCGCTGTGGAAGATCCTGCTGAAGAACTCCCGCTCGCTTGCTCCCATCTCGGCCGACGTCCGCGTCGACGAATCGCTGGTGACAATGAGCGCGACGTTGTTCAACGTCAGGCCATCGAGCGCAGGATTGGCGATCTGTGGAAACGACTCGGTGAGCGACCAGCGATCGGGACGGAGGGCCAGCACGAAGCCCCGCGATGCGCCGGGCGCGCTGCCGCGGGTCATTGCGACGAGGACGTCGGTCTTCGCGTTCGCGAGGGTTGTCCTGGCGGTGACGGTCGTTATGCCGTCGCTGCCGGTAAAGACTTCGATCTCGCTGAGGTCCAGGAAGCCTGGCGGCAATCCGGCTATCGCCTGCTCGAGCGCCTCGAGCGGCCCCTGCTGCGCCGCGGCCGACGGAACGCACCACGTCGCCACGGCAGCCGCTGCGATCAGCACGATTCGCCGGCCGATCACGATCCGCCCTCCCGGACCAGCTTGAGCAGTTCGCCGAGCGACATGTGGCCGATGGAAGCCCGCACTCGCCACTCCCAGGCGGTTTCCTTCGTCGAAGGATCGGGAAAGGCATTGTGTTCGGCGAGCGACTTCTCGAGCGATTTGACCTTGGTCTCGAGCGCGCACCACCTGGTTTTGTCGGCCGATACGGTGGCTCCGCTCACGCACGCGCCCGTTTCGGCCGCGGTCAGCTTGGTGCTTGTCTCGTAGCGCGCCTTGCGAGCGGCCGCCAGATCCCTGTGCATCGCGGCCAGATTGATGCGCTTGATCTCGACGCCGACCTTGCCCAGCCCATCCTGATTCTTGATGCCGAGCTCACCGAACAGCGTGAACTCCTGGTTATGCGAGGGATTGGCGAGTGGAAACGTGAGGTCGAGCGTGGCCCCGTCGATGTGCGCGATGTCGTTCGGCAGCAACGGCAGCTTGGTCTTGGCAGCGTAGGTGATGACCACATCGGTCCCGGTCTCCACCTCCGGCATTGCCGAGACATAGCCGGTCACGTACTTCAGGCGCGTCAACGCTTCCGTGGACAACGCGCGGTTGCGCGTGAAATCCAATTCGATCGAACCTTCGAGCTCGAGCTCGTCGTTCACCACGATCCGGTGGATGAGCTTCGCCGCCAACTCGAGTGACTCTTCCTTCTCGGCGGGAGCGAGCGCCTTGAGCCTCTGTTGCACCCCCGTGGCATTTTTCATGGCACGAGTGTTCGAGTCGGTAAAGGCGCGCTCGGTCTCGTCGCCGATCGAGATCTCGATCTCGAATCCTGACGATTCGATCCAGCCATCGGGCAGCAGCACCGGCTTGCGTTTGGGCAGCGTGGCGCGAAGCACGAGGAACTCGCGTTCGGTGTTGATCTCGAGCTGCTTCGTCGCGCCCGAATCCGTGGCGCCCGGCTTTGCGCTGCCGACCGAAGCGCCGAGACTCCACTCCGCATTCCAGCCGAGGAATCCATAGACGTCGACGCGCTTCTCGTCGAAGCCGAACATCTGCAGCAGCGGCCATAACGCGAATTCGTTCATGTCGAGCGCGGCGAACACATTGAGTCCCGTCGCCGCTTCCAGTTCTCCATCCGCCGCGGCGTGCGCTCGGTCGCCGAGAAACTCCATGCCGTCAACGAAGTCCGGCGGAACGCTGATCTCGTGGTTGCCTTTCGACAACACGATCATCGCGTGGTTTATGCCGGCCACGCCTCCCAGCGGCGCCCCGGAGGCCAATACCCGTACCACGGGGTTGGACAGCATGTCCGTGATCCGCTGCTGCAGCGTCTGATTGCGGCTGGCGATCCAGTGCACGAGCGTATTGTCGGTGAACCGGTCGCATCCACCCTGGATGAGTACATCGCGCCTGCCGCTCGGACTGGTGGTCTTGATCCACCACTGCTTGGTGGAGTCCACCTGAAAGAGCGTCGCGTCGTTGCCCGAGAACCGTCCGAAGCCGATCGGACTGTCGGCCGACAGGGTGAACGCGCCGACGGGATTGTCCCATTTGGAGCAGATCTCGTCGATGCCGCGCGGCGAGGCTGCAGCGGCGGAGGTTGCCTCGGTGCCATCGTCCGGATCCGTATCGAACGCGTTGGTCATCGAGAGCGTGATCACGGATTGGCCGGGTGAACGAGAGCTTCCGTGATCGTATCGGAACACGTACGTTTCGCTGGCACCGCCATTGCTCGCGGCCGCGTATCCGTTCTGATCCAGCGTGATCACGCGCCAGGCATAGGACTTCCCTTCCTCGAGCGGCGGCGCGTCCAGCGGGTATTGCAGATTCGTGGTACCCACATCCTGATCGACATAATGCAGCATCGCGCCGTTAAGGGCCTCGTCAGGCAGCTGCCCGGGCAGCAGCTGGGCCATCTGGAGGATGTAGCGCAACTCGAACTCCGGCGGCACCTGAAGCGGCGTCCACTGGAGGAACGGGTCCGTGGTCGTGATCAGCTCGCCGTTGCCAGGCGCGATCAACAAAGGCGGATCCGGATAGACGATCGTGAAATCCGCGCATGCCTCGCCGACGACGAAATAGTTTCCATCGGCGATAGTTATGCACGCCCGGTACGTCCCTTCCGGGAGTCGCCCCGTGCGGACCATCTGGGTCTCGGTTGCCGCGTCGTGGGATGACGTTCCGGCGATGTCGACGAACGAGGTATATATCCGGGGCTCGTCAGGCGGCACCGTCTGCGGGTCACTGCGGCCGCTGGCCAGGATCTGGCCGGCCCTGTTCATGACCCGGTAGACCGCCGTCGCCGTTTGGGGCTGGCCGGTGCCGTTGATGAGCGTTAGGGTGCTGATGTTCGGGTTGATCTCCCAGTCCGACAGGTAAGGCGAGGGAAAGGGATCGATGAACAGCGTAGCGGTCCAGCCGCTCTGGGAGAGCGCAGGGCGTACGATCCCCGTGACTGCAAGTGCCAGGAGCGCAAGCCGAGTAATCGACCGGGTAGGGATGTGCCGGAGCGGTGGGAGCAAAGCGTTCGACTTGGAGGTACAGCGTCGCATTTAGCGACGATCTCAGTCTGCGGCAGGATCTTACAGCAGAGTCCGGCGGGGAGGCCAATATGGGTTTTCATAGCAGATCATGCAATAGCGGATCCGCGTAAACATCTGATCCGTTGCCGACACGCCCGGTGGGAGAGGGCAACTGGTCGAGCGTTATGTGCTATGCTACGGATGGCGAGGCCGGGGCGTCAGCCGGCGCGCCATCGTATGCAGAGCTCCCAGAAGACCTGAAAGAAAAAAGCGGAAAGACGCTCGCCAGAGCTCTTCCCGCTTCGACCTGCGACCCGCGACCCTCGAGCCGCGACGGCACCTTGGCGCCGGCTCAGCTCTCCTTGACTGGCCCACCTTCGTCGTTCGGCTTTGCCGGCGTGCCGCCGTTGCCACGACCACGGTTGGAGCCGCCAAAGAACTTGATCAGCCAGATCACCAGCAGAATCGGAATCGCGATCTTGATCAGCAGAATTCCCGTCGACACCACCCAGAACGCGATCATCAGCATGATCCCAACGCCGACCGAGACCAGCAGAATCGGTAGCCCCACGATCATCAGCACAATGAAAAGCGGCACCGCCAGCACAGCGAGTACCACCAGCACCGGCCATCCGAGCGCCTTGAGCAGCATCGCCAACGGAAGCAGCCACGCGAGCGCTCCGAACGATTTCAGCAGCAGCTTGAACAGCGCGACTCTTGCGAGAAGCCATTTGAGCAGGGCGAGCATCGGGCAACTCCCGGGGTGAGCGGTATTGGCAGACCTACGACCGGGCGCTCGTCGAGGTTTCGACGAGCGCCGTCGGTACCCGGCGCCCGGTAACCCCGTATGACTACGACCTGCCGCCCCCCGCGCACTTCATGAGGCTGGATTTTTCCCAGGCGCCCTGCGGAACACCATGCCACGGAGCCTCGCCTAACACCGCATGCGCCCGGCGCGCCGCCAGGTTGGTCTCGAACCACGAGTCGTGTCCGGACAGCCGCGCCGCCCACCGCTCGCGAATCAGCCGGTCCATGCAAATGCCTCGCACGCCGCCGATCGCACGGGCAGCTTCGAGACCTGCCGGAACCGCGCTCGCCGACAGTTGATACGTCACATAGCTCACATCGTACCGGCCGGTGCTCTCGAATCGCTCCAGGTTCCTGGTGGCGATCCAGCCTTCGTGATTCCAGTAGGTGAAGGTGAGCAGCATCGCTGCCCCGGCCGCGGCCGCACGCCTCGCCAGGCGGTGCGCATCGAAAGAGCCATGCAACTCGAGCGCAAGCGCGGCGAGCGACAGCGCGATCACGATCATGAAGCCCTGCGCCCACACTCTCGATACGGTGTATCCATACGCCTCTTCGTAAAGCAGCATCTTTCGAAACGCGCTCATCAGAAGCATCAGCACCTCGCCCACTATCGCCAGCTCGAGCAGCTGG
>CAZPCC010000399.1:0-18629 GCA_964584905.1 uncultured Gemmatimonadaceae bacterium
GGGGGGGTTGTGGTTGTTGCGCCGCTTAAATATCCAATTCCACCCCCCCCCCACCCCCCCCCCCCCCCCCCCCCCCGACCCCCGACCCCCGTTACTCACTTGCAGAAGACGCGCTTCTTTCCTAACATATGTCGCCGCTGAGCGGAGGACCGGGTGACTGGTGCCCTTCTGCGTTTGGCGGTCTCGCGATACGAATGTGCGCGAGTGGAGGCTCGGAGGAGGCTCGCTCCCTGCGCCCGCATCGACGCGGCCACCGACGGCCGGTCACACCCTGGTTCGAATAGGAGAATTCGCAATGCGTCGTGTAACCAACATCGCCCTTCTGGGCGCGTTCGTGCTCACTGCCGGCTGCTACCACGCCGTCATCGAGACTGGGCGCCCCGCCTCCGGGACCATCGTCGAGAACAAGTGGGCGTCCTCGTTCATCGCCGGTCTGGTTCCGCCGGCCGTGGTCAACACCGCATCACAGTGTCCGAATGGTGTATCCAAGGTCGAGACGCAGCACAGCTTCCTGAATATGCTCGCGGCATTCGTGACCTTTAACATCTACAGCCCGATCACCATCACCGTCTCTTGCGCCTCGGGCGGCACCGCTTCCGCGTCAGAATCGATCGATGCTGGTGCGACGATCGAAGAGCAGACAGCCGCCATGTCCGAGGCCGCCGATCGCGCGATCGAGACCGGAGCGCCTATATTTCTGAAGTTCTGATCAGGAAAAGCGGGAAATGGGAAACGGGAAACGGGAAACGGGAGAGGAAGGTTGAAAGCTGCCCGTTTCCCATTTCCCGTTTCCCATTTCCCGTTCGCCTCGGCCAGCCCTCGCTCTCACGGAGCGTCCGACCGCTTGAACACTCCAGGCGGAAGCGTGCAGCAGCAGCCTGACGAGTCGCAAGCCGTGAACGCCTCTGCCGACTCGCGCACTCGTTCGACGATCGTGTCGGCGCCTGGCGCCGACGCGAGATCGTTCAGCTCCGACCAGTCATTCTTCACGTCGTACAGATCGATATCGCTGTCGATGTCGGCGATGTACTGAAAACCCGCGGCAATTACCGAAGTCATCCTTTGATCCGGCTCGCGGCCAGGCACCAGCTCGGCGATTACCGGGAGTGCCCGTGGTGAACCGGACGAATCCCAGAAGCGCGTGAGCGACGCTCCGGGAAAGGATCGACTGGCTTCGTCGCGTGCCAATCGGTCGATCGTCGCCGGCACATCCTGAATCGACACGGGCGTATCGATCACCATTCCCTCCGGCAGGCGGCCAGGCCACGAAAGCACCAGCGGAACGTGCGTCTGCTCGAAGTACAGGTTGCCGCCGTGCTCGAAGCTGCCATGCTCGCCGAACTCCTCACCGTGGTCGGATGTCACGACGACGAGCGTGTTCTCGAGCAGCCCCCGGGCACCGAGGGAGTCGAGCAAACGGCCGAGGCGGTCGTCGAGATAGGCAATCGACGCTTCGTAGGCGCGCACCTCGGCCGCGAGGTCATCATCCGAAAGGTCCCACTTGTTATGCCCTTCCCATACGTTGCGCAGGCGTTCGGTGAACGTCGTAGCGCGGCGCGGAGGACCGAACATCGTATCGAACGGCGCGGGAGGATCGTATGGAAGGTGCGCATCGAAGTAGTTCAGAAACGCGAAGAACGGGCGATCCGGTTTGCTGTCGTCCAGCCAGTCTAACAGCGCCGAGTTCACCTGATCCGCCTGCTTCCGGCCAATGAGCTTGTTGTGATGCCCGAGAAGGGTGCGCAGCAATCCGGGTGTCCATCCTCCATTGCCCGAGAGGATGCGTCCACCTAGCGAACTGGCGATCATTATCTGGCCCGGCGTCACGCGGTCGTCCTCGAAGTGCGTGAAGCCTCTGGTGAGGCCGTGTTCCCGGTCGACGTACAGATTGTTGGCGGCGAACCCAGCCGTTGCCCATCCATCGGTTCCCAATCGTTCCGCGAGTGTAGCGTGCGTATCGTCGAGCGGAGCATACCACGCCGCGCTCGTCTCGTGAGGCAGCCGGCCGGTGAACAAGCTCGCATGCGCCGGCAGCGTCCACGGCGATGTCGAGATGGCTTTCTTGAAGGATACTCCGCGCGCCGCCAATCGGTCGAGATTTGGTGTCGTGGGCAGAGTATGCCCGTAGAGGCTGAGGCTCTCGGCCCGAACCGTATCCCAGATGATGAGCAGCACGTTAGGTACGCCGCTCCGAGCATCGCCGAGGCTCGAACGCTCCGCGCGTGCCATGGCGAACAGCGCTCCATTCAGGCCGATGGCGAGCAGCAGGACGACTGCCGCGCCGAGGGCGGCTCCGTGGAATGGGCGGCGCAGGGCGGACCATTCCGCAGTGCGTGGGGATAGCTTCCATGCCAGCCCAGCGCTCAGGAGCAAAGTGGCCCAGACGCTTATCCGAGGAATGAGCAGAAGCCAGGCGAGAAACATCAGGAACGAAAGCCACAGGACGGCGAACCGCGCCGTTCTCAGGCGCGGTAGAAGCAGGCTGCCGAACGACAGAAGCAGCGCCGCTCCGGTGAACAGAAGGACATTGGCAACCGGCGCCATCCATACGAACTGGATCGGGATTCGAAGCATCTGGCCGAATCCGACCTTCAGAACGGTGCGAAGAACGACCTCCCCCAGGCCGGCAGCGATTCCGAACCAGAGCGCCAGGCCCAGGATACGTTTCATGTTCAACCGCGATTCCATGGCGTGGTGTGCACTTGTAGGAAACCAATTTTGCGCCGTCGCTGACTAAGGCGGTGAGCACCTTAATTAACGAAGCTGTGCGCCCAACTGGAATTGTCACAGGGAGTCAAAGCAATGCGATGTATCTCACAGATTGCCTTCTCATTCGTCGTGCTGGCTGGCCTGGTCCAGACGCCCGCCCCGCTGTTCGCGCAGGGCGGCGCTCCGACGCGCACGCTTGCCAAGCCGGTGGCGGAGTTCGAGGAGCCATTCACCTCGATTGGCTCGATCCGTGAGCTGGCGAACGGTCGGGTGATCGTGAGCGATGCTCGCGACCGGATAGTGCAGATGCTGGACTTCGAGAGCGCTGAAGCGACGCAGGTGGGACGAGAGGGGCAGGGACCGGGCGAGTACTCCTTTCCGGGAGGTGTGTTCGCGGCGCCGGCCGACAGCACGCTGCTCTTCGACCCCCTGAACCAGCGGCTGCTGATCATCGCACCTAACGGAAAGCCGGCCGGCCAGCACGCGCTCAGGCGTGAGGGAAGCGGCCCCGGGCCAAGGGTCAGCGGGCAGCCGCGGGGCACCGACGCCAAAGGACGGCTCTATTCGCAGGGAATGGGCTTGACCATGGGACCTGATGGTCCGCAACCGGCAGACAGCGTTCCTATCATGCGTTACGACCGTGGCACGAGCCGAAGCGATACCCTGGCCTTCATAAAAGTGGCGAAGAGCAACGCGTCGGTGAGCGGCGGACAGGGCAACATGCGGGTAATGATCGGCATGGCGAATCCCTTCGCCCCGCGGGATGAGTGGGCGGTGGCGCCTGATGGGCGGGTGGCGGTCGTCAGGCCGGATCCATACCGCGTAGAGTGGATCGCACCAAATGGAGCGCGGACCGCGGGGCCCTCGATCCCGGCGCCGCGGCTCAAGGTAACCGAAGCCGACAAGAAGGAGATCGAGAAGCAGCGTTCGGGAGGAGCAACGATGGTAATGACGCGCGACGAGGGGCCGCGAGGCAACTCCTCGGAGGCGCGCGCCGTGCGTCCCGGCGACTTGCCGCCGATCACCGACTGGCCCGAGTACAAGCCGCCTTTCGTGGGCAACGCGGCAACGGTGGCACCGAACGGCGAGCTGTGGGTGCGCCGTACGCGGCCGGCGAGCGACGACGCGCCCTTCTACGATGTGTTCGACGGCAAGGGTCAGCTCGTTGGGCACGTCCGTCTACCAAAAGGCACGCGACTGGCAGGCTTCGGCAAGAGCAGTGTGTATCTCGTCAGGGTGGACGCTGACGATCTGCAATATCTCCAGCGGTATGCACTGTAGTCAGGCGGAACGGATCACAACGATGGATTTCGTTGCCAAAGGGAATAGGTGAGTACACTGGCAAAGGTTACCCATAGCAGGTACGGAACCAGTAGCGCACCGGCCAGCGCTCGCACCTTCCAGAAGGCAACGATGGTCGCGATTATCAGCAGCCAGAGAACCAGTATCTCGGCAAAGGCGAGTCCTGGCTCTTGCCAGGCAAAGAAGAGCCAGGTCCAGAGTGCGTTTGCAACCAGCTGCGCGATGAACAGCGCGAGCGGAGTCCGGGCGTCATCGAAACCGCGTTCCTTCCAGACGAGCCACGCAGCCACTCCCATCATCAGATAGAGAGCGGACCACACTGGTGCGAAGAGCCACGGCGGGGGAGCCCATCCGGGCCGGCTGAGCTGCGTGTAGAAGGTGCCGGCGTTTGCGGAGGCGATCCCGCCTGCACCGGCCGCCGCGAAACTGAGGAGTAGCCAGCCAGCAAGCCCGAGCAGCTTTCGTAAGGTCGACACGGGTGGCATCTGGTTCCGGTAATCAGTTTGCTGGCGAATGCCCGATAGGGGTGGATTCGAATTCTACTCCCTTCTTCGTAATCCGCGGGTCGCGATTCCCGGTTGACACCATGCGCCCTGACGCCACCGCAAGTAGCACTGGAGTCGCCATTGCGATCAATCCTGGCCAGAACGACCACCACAGTTCGACACGCGCCACCATCGCCAGCGGCATTACGCCGTTGACCGCGTAGACGAGGATTGGAAGCGAAGACGGCGACACGCGCTCGGCGAATCGTGTCGGCGGAACGATCGCGAGCATTGCGAACGCGATGATGGTTCCAGTGAGCAACCACCCGGCGAAGTTCACCCACGGCATCCCATAGAACGGCCCATCCTGCATCCAGTACCAGTGTTTGGTCGCGTAGGACATTGCCGGATCGAGCGAAACGTCCCAGGCGGTCAGGAACAGGCCTGCGATGGCCGCCCAGGTCAAACGCGCTCTCAGATCGTCTCGCGCGGGGAGAATCCGTCCGCACATCGCCAGGCATCCGTAGAGCATGTAGAACCAGGATAGCGGAATGGTGAACGGCACCAGTCCGCCTATCCGGTAGCCTAACATAGGGGTGTACGCATACTCCCCGAACGGCAGCCCGGTAGCCGTGCCGATGAGCTCGGCCGCTAGCGCAAGTCCAGCGGCGGCACCCAACAGCAGGATCGCGCGCGTCAGGCCCGCCGTACCTATTGCATGGGCGAGCACCGCCATTGCTCCGAGAATCACGTAGAGTGGTCCGGAGTACCTGTTCGCAATGGCATAGACCTCTCCGGCGTACGGCGAATTCATGAGCGCCGGGGGCTCCGGTGCCAGCACGATGGTCACCAGCGCCAACGTGGCGAAGCCCGTCAGCGTCACGTGTGCGATGAACAGGGGTACCGCCGCACGCGAAGCGACCCGACGCGCCGTAGAATCGTCAGGCATGGGAGTGCAACGCCTGCGGGCTCACCGCACAAATCAGTTGCGCGGGATGATCGGCAGGGCCAATGAGGTCAGCGGCGATCTTCCCCGAGCTCAACACACCGGGAATGCCCGCACCGGGATGCGTCCCGGCGCCTACCAGGAAAAGGTTGGCAACGTCCTCGCTGCGATTGTGCGGCCGAAACCATGCCGACTGAGTGAGCAGCGGCTCGGTGGAGAACCCGCTTCCCAGGTGGGAACCGAGAGTATCGGCGAAATATCTGGGGTCCACATGGCGCAGCGTCACGAGATGCCTGCGCAATCCGGGGAGAAAACGCCGCTCGAGACTCTTGAGAATGGAGTCGCGATATTGCGCGGACACGCGGGCCCAGTCCGTATCGCCACCGAGGTTGGGAACTGGAGACAGAACGTACCACGCGTCGCACCCCGCGGGCGCCATTGTCGGATCCGTCGCTGTCGGCCGGTGCAGGTAGAGCGAAAAGTCGCTCGCCAGGTGCTGGTGCGTGAAGATATCGCTCAGCAGCTCCCGGTAGCGCGGGCCCATGATGATCTCATGATGCGCCATGTGCTCGTACTGACGGTCGGTGCCGAAGTAGATCACCACCAGGGACATGCCGTAGCGCCGGCGGCGAATACGCGCATCTGTCTGTGTGCGCCGCGCCCACGCGGGCACCAGCCGCAGATATGTAGTCGCCGCATCGGCGTTGCTCACGACCGTGTCGGCGTCCAGCAGCTCGCCTCCGGCGAGAGTAACTCCCGTGGCCAGGCGTGATTTCGGATCGACTTCGATCCTCACCACAGGACTGCCGTAACGGACGACTCCTCCGATATCGGTGAACAGCCTGACGAGTGCGCGAACCAGCGCGCCCGTTCCGCCGATCGCGTACCACACCCCCCAACGGCGCTCCAGCGTATTGATCAGCGTGTACAGTGAAGAGGCGGTGAAGGGATTGCCGCCTATGAGCAGCGGGTGAAAACCGAATGCCTGCTGAAGCCGTTCGTCGCTGAAGTGACGCTGAACCAGCCTGGCCACCGGCTCGTGCGCCCGCAGCCGAAGCAGAGCGGGCACTATTCGCATCATGTCGGATGCGCGGAGGAATGGCTTGTCGATCAGAGGAAAGCCGGTCTCGAAGATCCGCTTCGTGGCTTCGGCGAAACTATCGAGTCCGCCTTCATCGCGCGGAGCCAGCGCGCGAACCTGCGCCCGCACGGCTGCCTCGTCGCTGCCGTAATCGAGCGACGTACCGTCGGCGAAGCGAATTCTATAGTAGGGATCGACTCGCGTCATCCGGACGTAATCGGCCGTGCGGCGCCCCGCTACGACGAAAAGCTCGTCGACCATCTGTGGAGCGGTAATGATCGTCGGACCCGCATCGAAGGTGAATCCATCCTGCGTGAAGACGCGTGCTCTGCCGCCCGGGTCCTCGAGTGCCTCGACGATGGTCACCGCGTGTCCCGCGGACTGGAGGCGCACGGCCGCGGCCAGGCCGCCGAATCCGCTGCCGATCACGACTATGCGCATCGTCAGGCAGGCACCCGGCGGCGGGTCGACGGCGTATCGCGCCACACCTGGAAAAGTAGCGACGCGCGCGCGGCGAGCCCCACCCTGGCGCGACGGCCGAGTGAGTCGTAGCCGATGCCTTCGATCGCATCGAGAATCCGCGAGTAGCCGCGCGCGCACAACATCGCGCAACGTTGCGCGTCAGGCGCGAGGAGGGTGATACCGGGCATCGACTCGTCGTACAATGCGCGGGCGCGTGCCATCTGAAACGCCATCAGAGCGCGCCAGCGGTCGTCGGTCGGCTGAAGGACACGGGCCAATACGTCATCGGCGGACAACCCGAAGTGGGCAAGCTCGCCGATCGGCAGATAGCACCGTCCAATCGAGGCATCCTCGCCGACATCGCGCAGGATATTGGTGAGTTGCAGCGCGATCCCGAGGGTGCGTGCGTGGCGAAGCGCCAGAGCACGCGACCCCGCGTCGTCAGGCAGGCCGAAGATGTGGGCACATACTTCGCCGACCGTGCTCGCCACACCCTCGCAATATTGGCGCAGCGCGGGCCAGTCGGCATAGCGATTCATTGCGAGGTCTCCCCGCACCGTATCGATGAGCGACTGCAGAGGGGCGAGCGGAATCCCGTGAGCGGCAATGGCTCGCGCCAACTCCCGAAACACCGGACCCTCGGGAGATCCTGCGATCATCTGGTGCAGCCCATGCTCGTGCCGGTCCAGCTCTGCCGCGGCGGTGTCGGCGTGGGTGGACGGCGCATCCGCCAGGTCGTCGGCGAGCCGGCAGAACGCGTACACGGCGAATGCCGCCCGCCGCTTTTCCAGGGGCAGCGCTTCGCTCGCCCGATGGAAGGTTCGAGCGTGGCTGCGAACCACTGCCTGACAATAGACCGCGTCACGCACGCTCATCGTCCTGGCTCTTCTACTCTGGCTATCCGCGATGTCGCCCGCTCGACGAAGTCGTGCGAGCCATCGTCCACCCACGTGCGCGGTCGCCTGCGAGCCACCTCTGCCGCCGCCGCACCGCCGACCAGTATCGGCCCGGTCCAGCCTGACTTTGCGATCGAGCGGAGAACGGAACGCGCGCCGGCGACCGCGCTGGTTACCGACACCCCTACGGCGTTCGGTGCCGTCGATTCGATTTGAAGCACAACTTCGGCTGCCGGCACGTCCGCGCCGAGCACGTCGAGGCGCCAGCCGGCATCGATGAACCGCTCGGCAGCCATTCGGGCCGCGAGTGCGTGCAGCTCACCCTCGGCGCATACCATGAGCAGTTGTGGAGCGCGCGCAGGATCGACTACCGGGGCGGGGAGGACTTCTCGCAACAGAACGAGGAGGTCGCTCATGAGCCCGGTCGCCCGATGCTCCTCCGAAATGCTCAGCTCGCCGCACTCCCAACCATCGCCAATCTGCCGCATTGCCGGTGCGAGGTGAGTCAGGACGAGATCTCCGACTGAGGTGTCGGTGCCGGCGTGGGCGCGCGCCCAGGTCATTACAGCGTCCCGGTTGCCGGTTGCCAGGAGATTGGCCAGCGCCTCCGGCTCGATCGCGGGAGCGTCCCCTCGACCTGCCACCCTGGCCGCGTGTCGCTCGGCGTCGGCCCGGCGCACGCGCCTCCATCCGCCCGGCGTGCGGACGGCTGGGAGCGCGCCGTTGTCGATCCAGCGCACCACGGTCATGGCAGCGACACCGCACATGGCGGCGACCTCGGTAGTGGAAAGAAGATCGTCTGAAGTTCTCACATTTCTAACATAGCTGACTTGGACCACGAAAGTCCAGAGCCCGCTCGCGGTGGCCGGAATTTCAACGTGTTGCTGGCGGGGATTCCGGCTGTAGCCGGCTTGCGCGGGGACGCGGCACGGTCGTCGTTGACAGCGCGACCTATCCGAGTCAGCATCCCGATATGGTTTCTCATCACATCCGACTGGCCGAGACGCTCGTTGCATAACGAGCGACCTCGCTGCCGCGAGGCGGGCGTGAACGGTACGCTGCTGCTCGTGTTTGTCCTTGCGGCGTGCGACTCGCCCAGCGACGCCAGTGAAGAGCGACCAGCCGTGGTGCGAGACAGCGCGGGTGTGCAGATCGTCGAGAACGGCGATCCCTTGTGGACCGCCGCTACGCGCTGGACGATCGACTCGGCACCGTCGCTGACTATTGGCGTCGAGGAAGGCGATCCACAACGTGAGTTCTTCCGCCTGATCGATGTGCGCCGGCTGAGCGATGGCCGCGTCGCCGCGCTCAATGCCGGCACGAGCGAGCTTCGCTACTTCTCACCTGAGGGCGCCTATCTCTGTACGTCGGGCCGGGAGGGTGCCGGGCCCGGCGAATTCGAACATATGGCGTGGATGCAGTTGCTCGATGAGGACTCGCTACTCGTCTATTCGTACGGAGGTGGGGGGCGATTGTCGCTGATCGGGCCGGATGGGTCGTTCGTCCGAACCATCGCTATTCCGCGCGTGCCCGACGTTCAGTACGTGCAGCCTAACGGAGTACTGTCTGACGGAGCACTGCTGCTGCGCTCCGGCCGGAGCTATGGGATGGAAGCCACGAGCGGCACGCACAGCGACAGTGCCATCCTGATCGTTCATGATGGCAGTACGGAGCGGGCGAGAATCGGTCCCCTGCCGAGCAGCCAGGCCGCGGTGGTAAGGAGCGAGAATAGCATGACCGTGTCGTCATTGGTTTTCGGAAAGTCGCTGGTCCTCGGCTTCGGCGCCGGTCTGCTCTACGTCGGCACGAGCGATCGGTACGAGATCTCTGCCCACGATACGCTGGGACGCCTGACGCGCTCGATCCGTCTGGATCGCGCCCCCGAGCCGGTGACGGCTGCCGCCATTTCACACACAGAGTCGACAAGGCTGGCCAATGCAGAGACTGAGAATGCGCGCGCGATGAGCAAGGCACTGTTCGAGCAGATGGATTTTCCAGCGACGATGCCGTCGTACGCAGAGATTCTCGTCGATCGGTCGGGTAATCTGTGGGTGGCGAGATACGACTATTTGCCAGGCCCGCGCACCTGGGATGTCTTCAATGCGGAAGGTCAGCTGCTCGGCGCGGTACGTGTCCCTGACGGGTTCAGGCTGCGGATGATCAGCGACGGTGAAATCATCGGAATATCTCGCGATGAGCTCGAAGTGCAGCGAATCCAGGCATTTCGGATCTCGAAGCCGGGTGACTCGGCGCGCAATTCGTCGGAGTCACCGCGCCAAGGGGAGGCACCTGACGATGCAGGTTCGAGTGCCTACCGGGCCTGTAAGGCGCCATAGGTTGGATCGATGCTGCGGGAAGTTGGGTCAGCTCCGTTCGACGGAAAGTCAGCTTGCAGGCACGATCATTCTGAGCACCAGGAACGATAGAAAGGCGGCAACTAGCAGCGCAGCCGGCCAGAACCTCGCAATGCGACGAATTCCGCTCGGCTTGGGTGGCGAGCCGGCTTGCAGGGCAGAATCGCGCTCGCGGAGTTCCGTCAGCGCCTGGTCGAACGCAGCGGGAGCAATCCCGGCTTCTCGTGCAGCTTCGCGCAGCTCTGCGATGGAAAGCTCCGAGCCGCGGGCTGCCTCGAGCTCGCTTGCCCGCGAGAGCAGGCGCTGCGCAGTCTCAGCGGGGAGTCGTTCGGCGTCGCGGGGCTCATCGCGCTCGGTCATCGGTATCCTCCGGCCTTGAGGCTAAAGACGCAGGCAAGCGGTCGTGGAAGATAGCGTCACCGACGAGGTGCGCACTTTCGGACTAAGCCGCCGGCCTGGCTTGAAATACGAGGTCCGGGCCGACTCCGTAAGTCTCACCAGAGTATTCTCCCCACCTTTCAACGATGTCGAAGCCATGCTTCGCGAGCAAGCTGGCGAAGTCGTCGGGGAAATGGCATCGCATTGCCAGCGGAAAGACTACCTCCTCCTCCAACTCAGCTCCTTTGCTGCGGCGAATCGCCTCACGCGGCCGAGCGATGCCTGTCAGCCCTGACCCTGGGAGCGATACCACTCGACGATTTCCGGCATGTTGGATTCGAAGCCGCCGGGAATGAACACATTCAGAGCTCCGGAGCGACTAGCGGTCCTGTTCTCGAAATCGTGCGTCACACCCGCGGGAATACGGAGAAAGGTCCCGGCGGCCGCATCGACATGCTGGTCCCCGACGAGGAAAGTCATAGTGCCTTCGATCACGTAGAACAGTTCTTCGTTGGCCTCATGCGAGTGCGCACCCGGCCCTGGCTTCCCCGGATCCACCCACCAGATGGACACCGAATAGCGGTTGCCGGTCTCGTCGCCGTCCGCAAGAAAGGCGCTTTGCATGGGCCCGCAGGAGTAATGCCGGCCTTCTCCCGGGGGAAGAATGATGACGCCGTCAGGCATACGGTTCGTGGTCGATGACATTCTGATTGACCTTCAGTTACTTCGTTTGGATAATTGTACTGGATGCGGCGTCAGAGCAAAATCGGAAGCTGTGAACGTCCGTCGCGCTGCCCAACGACAACCCATATCACTCGGGAACGTCGGGAACGGCACATCAGAATCTGGCCGTGCAAGACTGAGCAAGCCACCTTGGCATGCGCCGCCGCGCCCGACAACCTAACGCGTCACCCCACTCGCGAGGCGGAGGCCGCAGGCCGTAGCACCCGGGCTGCAAGCGAAGGTTAGGCGACCTCATCGGAGTTGTGCAAAGAGAGTGCCCACTCTAGCCGCCACCGCGCGGTGTAGCGCGTTCATCGTGATCGGGAACTGTTACGCATGTTCCCGGTCGCCCAGCTCGCACCGCAGGCGGACTTCGGTAAGTTGTGCACCGCCGCGCTCAGTCTTTTGCTCGGTGCCGGGATCGAGAGCGAAGCTGATGGATCTATAGAATGCGAGCGCGTCCACGTTTAGCTCGAGAACCCATAAGGTCACGTCAGTGTAGCCGACGGATCTCAGGTGACGCTCGGCCTCAGCCCAAAGTCTTCGCCCCACGCCTCGCCGCCAGTGTTCTGGATCGATATAGATCGACCACAGCTCACCTGTGTTCGCGTTCGCATCCGGGTCGCGACTCCGTCCGACGCAGATCCAGCCGTGGAGGTAGTCGGCGGCCTCCGCAACCCACGTGCTTGCGGCCTGTTCTTGCAACCTTTTCCGCCAGATGGTCTCGCGTTGCTCGACGGACAAGGAGTCAAGATGCGTTTGCGGGACAATTCCGCGGTACGCCCGCTGCCACGCGCGAACGTGGATTCTCGCGATCTCGCGAGCGTCGTCAGGCGTGGCGTGCCGGATTAACCAGTGCTCGGCGGAGGCTTGTGTGCCCGTCTTTCTCATAGCGAGGACGACTATGGATAAGGGCCGCTTAACCAGGTGACACGCTCGGCCTCAATGGGTCCGTCCGCTATGAGTTCCAAGCTCACATATGGGTCACTTTGAGCCAAAGGACGGAAGCACACATGGATCCTACGCTGAATCATCCGGGCGGCAGCTTCGCATGAGTGCAGCGACCGACGTCTGGGTCTCGGCGCGGTCGCTGCAGAACGATCCGGACGCTCGAGATCGGTAGTCGGATGAGGAGGAGCGCCGGGTTGACTGCCGCGACTACGGCATCGCCGAGTTGCTCACGAACGCCAGTCGGGTTCCATCCGACGACCACGATGGGACGTTGATCGTTCCCTGGCCACCATACACATAGGCGACGACGCGCGCCGGTCCGCCACCTATCGGCACCAATCGCAAAAGCACGTGCTTGTAGAAGGGATGATCGTCGGGGGCGACGTCGGGTGGGAAGGCGATGTACGCGATCCATTTGCCGTCTGGCGAAATGTGCGGGAACCAGTTGTTGAAGGAGTCGTTCGTCACCTGCTCCTGACCGCTGCCGTCGGGGCGCATGCGCCAGATCTGCATCCGTCCGGTCCGTGACGAGTTGAAATAGATGTACGCGCCGTCCGGCGTGAATTCCGGCCCGTCGTCCAGTCCCGCGGCCGACGTTAGGCGTATCTCGTTCCCGCCGGTGACGGGAATCTTGTAGACGTCCAGCTCACCGTTTCGCTGCCCGGTGTACACCAGCCAGCGGCCATCGGGGGACCAGCCATGCAGGTACGATGGTCCTTTCGCCGTCACGCGCGCTGGCGTGCCGCCGGTCGCCGGAAGCGTGTAGATGATCGAGGCGCCGCTGTCTTCCGCAGCGTGGTGACTGATGCCCATCATCCGGCCGTCGAAGGACAGAACGTGATCGTTGTTGTTGGCCGTCGCGAACCCGGTGTTGATCAGATCGGCCGATCGTGATGCGAGATCGAAGCGGTAGAGGCGGCCCTCCTGATTGTAGATCAGCGCCTTCGAGTCGGTAGTCCAGTTGGGCGCCTGAAACGATCCGCGGTATCGATGCACGATCGTAGCGTTCCCGGTCGCGACGTCGAGAATCTCGAGGTTGCTACCGATGTAATCGCGGTAGGGGACGAAATCGCGCTTCGCCGGCATTGTGATGCGCACGTTGCTGAACGCGGCTCGTTCCACGACGGTATCGTTATGCGCACAGACGAACAGACCGACGTATACGGTATCGGGGAGGGAAACGTCGGAAAGCTCTTGTGTGGCGAGCGTGTCACCGAATCGCGCGACGGACATCAGGTAGACGCCGTCACGTCGCTCGAGCTGGATAAACGCGTCGGCGTCAGGCAGGCTGTCGCGCGCCGTGGCTTCCTCCGTCATCCCGCCGGTCGTTCGGCGGTACTGGAGCGACATGAGTCCGTCGCCATGCAACGCCGCGGTCACGTGCGCACTGTTCGTCTCGAGGGATGGACGAATCGTCCAGCCGAGTTTTCGATGCGGCTCGACGCCCGCGCCGATGAAACGCGCCCGCGTGGAGAGAATGAAGTTGCCCGTCAGGCGCTTCCAGACGAAGTGAAAATCGTCGCGGTCGTTCCACATGTTCTGACCGGAGCCCGCGACCACATACGTCTGGCGCTGTGGGTCGTATGACAAGGATCCTGAATGTGCGACGCGACCGACCTCGGTGTGCGCGTCGAAAATGCCGACTGGGCTCTGGGTGGCGGCGACCTCGCTGAGCAATGCAACGGGCAGCGCGCTGGTCAGGATGCGGCAGAATGTTGAAGGGCGCATGGAATGCTGCTTGAACGTTGAAGGGTGCGAAAGCGGCAACGTCGCCATGTTCCACCGGTGCCTCAAGTCCGTTCCGGCCGCCCCGTCAGAGACTATGTTGGCCGGTGGCGTCCGCAAGAGGCTGCGCTAAATCCTGGAATACGAAGACTTCCTCCGATGGGCGCTCGACCGTGGCGAGGATTTCGACTCGCGGATCATCCTGATGCCGCAGCCCCGTTCGCATTGAATCGAGGATGGCTCGAGCCCCGGACGATCCCCCTTGCGCACCACCGCCCCCGCCGCCATTCTTCCCGAGAATTCTTCCCAAGAAATCTAGGGTTGTCATGGCCAAGACCGAGCGCGACCTCTACGGCACCATCGAGCTACTCGTCCTCAAGTCGCTGAGCTGGGGACCCACCCACGGTTTCGGTGTCGCACGCTGGGCGGAGCTCGTGTCTGGCGACGAGCTCCACGTCGAGGAGGGCTCGCTCTACCCAGCCCTCCACCGTCTCGAAGCCGAAGGGTGGGTGGAGGCGGAATGGGGTGTCTCGGAGAATCGGCGCCGCGCGAAGTTCTACAGCCTCACCCCGCTGGGACGGCGCATGCTGCGCGCGGAGGAGGGGCGCTGGGAGCGGTTCGTCGCGACCATGACACGCGTCCTCGCGGCCGCGCCCGGCTCCGCAGCCTGAGCGCCGCAAAATGCTCGGCCCCGGCTGGATGCGAGAGCGCCACTTCTGGCGCCGCGTCGCGGATCACGACGTCGACGACGAACTCTCGTTCCACCTCGCAATGCGCGAGGAGCTCTTCGAGGCCTCGGGCCTCGACCGACAGTCCGCGCGTGACGCGGCACTCCGCCGCTTCGGCGACGTGGACGACGTTCGCGCTCGCTGCCTGACGATTGCCACCGTACGGGAGCGTCGCATGAGACACCTCGAACTCAGGTCTGCACTGCGCCTTCACCTCGGACATGCCATTCGCCGGCTCCGCGCGGCTCCCGGCTTCGCTGCCGCGGTCGTGCTCATGCTCGCGCTAGGCATCGGCGCCACCACCGCTGTCTTCGGCGTCGTCGACGGCGTCCTCCTTCGGCCGCTCCCCTTCACCGAACCGGAGCGCCTCGTCGGACTCTCGCACATTCTCGGCGTCGACGGAGACCGCCCGGTGGAGCAGTCTGACGCGACCTACCTGCTGTACCGGCGTGACGCGCGCGCATTCTCCGGTGTGGCGCTCTGGCGTGAACTCGACGTGAACGTTGCGCCGGGCTCCCAGTCAGGCGCGAGCGATGCGGAGGCCGAGCGCGTGGTCGCCGCAGCCGTCGACGCGTCGTACTTCTCGGTGCTCGGCGCGGCGCCGCTCATGGGCCGCACTTTCGCGCGTGGCGAGGACCAGCCCGGAGCACCCGCGATCGTCGTTCTCGGGGAGGCACTCTGGCGCCGCAGATTCGGCGGCGATCCGCAGATCGTGGGCCGGCAGATCACCGTCGATGGGCGGCAGCGCGAGGTCGTCGGAATCATGCGGCAGCGCTTTCGCTTCCCGGCGGAGGCGACGGGACTCTGGTATCCCCTGACGATCGATTCGGCGCGCACGATGCCGCTGAACTTCGCCTACAGCGGAGCTGCGAGGCTGCGGCCGGGCGTCACTCGGGTCGCTGCGGAGAATGAGATGACGCGTGTACTCGCGCGTCTCGCCGAGGGGTACCCAACGCTTCCCGCCGACATCATCGAGCGCACGCGGCTCCAGCCGGTCGTGACGCCGCTGCGCGACGTCATCGTCGGCGATGTGAGTCGGATGCTCTGGTTGCTGCTAGGCGCTGTGGCGCTGCTGCTGGTGATCGCGTGCGCGAATGTGGCGAGCCTGTTCATGGTGCGCGCCGAGGGTGGAGCTCGGGAAGTTGCGGTGCGCCGCGCGCTCGGCGCCCGCGCGGGGGCAATCGCCGCCCTGTACCTCGGCGAAGGGCTTGTGCTCGCCGCAGTGGGGGGAGCGGCGGGGTTCCTGCTCGCGGCGGCCGCGGTGCGCGCACTGCGCACAGGTTCCACGGGGATCGAGCTGCCGCGGCTGGCGGACGTGGCCGTGGACGGGCGCGTGCTCTTCTTCGCCCTCACCATCGCGTTAGGCAGCGCCCTCATCGTGAGCCTCCTGCCGGCGCTTCGTGCGCGCCGCATCGCGCCAGGGGTCGTGCTCAAGGAGTCCTCGCGGTCGGCCACCGCGGGCCGCGACCGGCAGCGGGCGCGCAGCTGGCTCGTCGTCGCCCAGGTGGCGCTCGCGCTCGTCCTCGTCGCCGGCTCGGCGCTGATGGCGCGCAGCTTCGGTCGCCTGCGCGACGTCCAGCCGGGCTTCGACGCGAGCGGCATCCTCACGATGCGCGTTGCTCTACCGCGTGCCGCCTACCGTGACGCCTCGAGCGTCGCGCAGTTCCACGAGCGACTGCTTGGCCAGACGCTCGCGCTCCCCGGCGTCCGCGGCGCGGCTGTCACCGACTGGCTCCCGCTCGCGGATGACGGCGACAACATGGGGATGGACATCGAGGACCGCCCACTCGCGGCGGACGCACTGCCCGCCACGCACGCGGTGCCGAAAGTCAGCGCGGACTGGTTCCGCGTCATGGGGATTCCGCTCATCGCCGGGCGCACGTACGGACCGGCGGACGCCGTGCGGCCTTCCACCGAGGTCGTCGTGAGCCGCGCGCTCGCCGAGCGGTACTGGAAAGGGGAGAGCGCGCTCGGGAAGCGGATCCGCCCGTCCGGCTGGGCCGAGTGGTTTACGGTCGTGGGCGTGGCGGGCGACGTGCACCTCCGTGCGCTCGAGACGCCCGCCGAGGAGGCGGTCTATTTCCCGCTCGTGTTCCGCGACCCGTCAGGCGTGCGGTCGCCTGGCACGGTGGCGATCGCACTCCGCGTAGCGGGCGATCCGGCGGGCCTGACGCCCGCGCTCCGCGCCGCCGCGCAACGCCTTGACCCCGCGCTGGCCACGTACGACGAGCGCCCGATGGACGCGGTGCTCGGCGCGGCCACGGCGCGCACGCACTTCGTGCTGCTGACGCTCGCCGCCGCGAGCGCCGTGGCCCTCGCCATCGGCGCGGTGGGACTCTACGGCGTGCTCGCGTACGGCGTGGCGCTTCGCCGGCGCGAAATCGGGGTACGTCTCGCCCTCGGGGCGACGACCGCGGAGGTGACCCGAATGATCGCGGGCCGTGGGGTGGTCCTCGCTGCCGCCGGCGTGGCGATCGGCCTCAGCGTAACGTTAGGCACCATGCGCCTGCTGGGGGGCCTTCTTTACGATGTGAGCCCGACCGACCCGGTCGCGCTCGTCGCCACGTGCAGCGTGCTCCTCGGCGTTGCTCTCGTGGCGAGCTGGCTGCCCGCGCGCCGCGCGGCCGCGGTGGCGCCGGCGGAGGCGCTGCGAGGTGAATGAGGGAAATCCGCCGAGGAGCGCGGCCGCAGCCGCGTCTGCACACGTTCAGGGCGTCGGCGTCGAAGGAAGGATTCCCGCGCGCCGCCGCCGCCACCGGCCTGGCGATTCCCGCGTCCAACGGCGAAACGCGCGGTTGAAGCTTGCCTGCTCACTGAACCCAAGCAGCAGCGTCACCTCCGCGATCGAAACACGGGGATCGGCCAGATAGTCCTTCGCGAGCCGCGATCGTACGTCCTCGGACACCTCTCTAAAGGTGGTGCCCGCCAGCGCCAGCTTCCGCTGCAGCGTTCTGGGACTGACGTTGAGCGCGCGCGCGATGGCATTGGCCGATGCACCATTCGGCATGTCGGTCGTGATCGCCTTCCTGGCGAGGTCGAGGAAGTCGGCGCCCTCGTGACGGATCCGCTCGGCCAGGATGCGTGCGTGATCCTCGAGGAGCCGCGCCAGCGATGCGTCCGCGCTGTCCATCGGCGCGCGCCACTCTTCCGCGCTGAAGCACAGGCGATCCGCCGCCATCCCGAATAGGACCGGTGCGCGGAACACCTCCGCGTAACGCGCCGCCGCCAGCGGCTCGGCCTGACGAAGCTCCACGCGGAGGACGCGCAGGCCGGGACGGATCTGCATGCGGATGCGGGTGACCAGCGCCGCGAACACGTAGTCCACGTACACCGGCGGGACAGCTCCGCCATCCGCCATCGCAAGGCAGAGGGCATGCTCCCCGTCGTCGTCGCGGATCGTCAGGGTGACGGCATCGGCGATCAGGCGGAAGTAGCTCGCGAAGCGATGCATGCCGTCGCCCACCGTGGCCGACGCGCCGACCAGGTAGTCGATCACCCGATACGCGCCGAACGGAAGACAGGCAGGGGCGACGAGCTGGAGTGCGGGGTCACCCGTGCGCTCGCGCAGCGCAGACCAGATCGCCAGTACGGTGGGACCCGGGAGGCGCGCATCCGGGTCGTCCAGCAGCTCGCGCGCGACGCCCGCGGCGCGCAGCAGGTCCGCGGTCGGCACCCCGCGCGACTCGGCCGTGCGGACCATTGCGAGCGTGCTCGTCGCGGCGACGGAGATGGGCGCCCTTGCCATATGACGTGAAGTGTCAAAAAGTCGGCGCCGATCGGCAAGGCCCGGGAGGCACCGCGTCCGTAGTGCTGGAACCGGGCTTCGCGAAGCTCGCACAAGACCCACTACGCACGACTTCACGTTCGAGGTGATCCCATGACGCGCCGA
>CAZPCC010000400.1:0-8265 GCA_964584905.1 uncultured Gemmatimonadaceae bacterium
CCTACGCACGTGAGGGTGGTCGATCCCCGACCCCCGACCCCCGACCCCCGACCCCCGCCTATCGACTCCCTCCGCCCACCACCGCCTGACGCTCCCATACGTAGCGGTGCAGGAAATTTCCTATCTGCTCCCAGGTGTCGATCCAACGGCTGTGGAGCAGCGATTCGTGCGGCTCATCCGGGATGACAAGCAGCTCGTAAGGCACGTCGTGCGCGCGAAGGAGCTGCACGAGTCCGACCGTCTGTGCGAAATCCACGTTGCGGTCGTCATCGCCGTGCACCAGAAACACCGGCGATTTCCACGTGCTCATCGCCGATACTGCCGATGAACGATAGGACATGGCGGCGGTGTCGAGGACGTTGTCGTAGAGGTGCACACCCGCGAGATCGGCACCGGCGACGAACAGGTCCGAGTTGCGTGCCAGCGCCTGCGCGGTCAGCAGGCCTCCGTACGAGAGGCCCCAGATGCCGATCCGCGACGGGTCTACATCGGCGCGCGTCTGGAGATAGCGGCCGGCGGCCAGAACATCGCGGTATTCGGCGTTGCCCTGACGATTCGTGCTGTCGGCTCGCTGGAAGGAGCGCCCGTAGCCGATGCCACGACGGTAGTTCACGGAGAGCACCACGTATCCCTGGCTGGCCAGCCACTGGTTGTAGGCGTACGACCAGTGATAGAACTGCATGTAGTGATAGCCGGGGAGCATCTGCCGCGACGGGCCACCGTGAACGAAGACCATCGCCGCGCGGCGCTCACCGGGCTTCAGGTCCTTCGGGAGAAAGAGCTGATTGCTGGTTTCAAGTCCATCCTCGGCGGTGATCTTCACGATCTGCGGCGTCACGTGAGCGGCGACGGGAAAATCCGCCGCGAGCGTGGGGTAGACGAGTTTCGGCGTCCCACCGCCGGCGGGGACGAGCGCGACCGAAGCCGGTTGCGCGACATCGAACGAAAGCACCGCCACCCTGCTGCCTGACGAGAGTGGGCGGGGGTGTGTTTCGATTCCGTTGCCGGTGGAGACGCGCGCCGGCGTGCCGCCCGCTACGGGAACGCTCCAGATGTGGCGGCGTTCGATGTCGGTAGCGTTGGTGGAGTAGAACAGCGTCTTGCCGTCGGCCGAAAGCCTGGCCGAATTGGTGCCTTCGATCAACCCGTCGGTGGTAGTGAGCATTACGGGGACCGGCTGCGGCCGGGAGATCCGGAGCGAGAAGTACCGGTCCCATTCGTCGGTCTGCGGCGAGAGCGGAAAGACGAGGTGATCGTCGGCCCACATCATGCGTGAAATCGCGGCGAACGTCCGATCGTCCTTGTCGTTATGCCAGAGCCGGGCCGCCGGGCAACCGCCGGTCATCCGGTCGCCGGTGGCTGGACAGTCGGTCACGTCTGCGGTGTAGATTGCCAGCGTCGCACCGCCGTCGAGTGTTGCCGTGTACATCCCCGGCATGCGCTCGCCGCGCGTGGCAGTGTCCTGCTGCTGCGCGCCTCTCCCAAAGCCGCCGAACCCGCCGCCGCCGCAGCCACCACCGCCGCGGCCGGCAGCCGGACCGGGAGGGTTGCCGATCCCGCCGGTACCTTCCTGGGACTGCCGCCCGAACGGCACACCCGGGCGCCTGACGAAGGCAATGTGCTTGCCGTCAGGCGACCACGTGGGGCTTGCATCGCAGTCCACGCTGGGCGCCAGATAGTCGACTGTCCGCGTCCTCACGTCGTAAATGCCGATGAACGCGTGGTCCTGGCGATTGCTCACGAATGCGATCTTCGCACCGTCCGGAGACCACTGTGGACTGCTCTGCGAGCCCCACGCGGTGATGAACGCCTTGGTACCGCTGTCCACCGCCGTCGTCGCGCCGGGCAGCACGCGCGCCCGGTGAATCTGCCCATCCTTCACGAACAGCACCCAACGCCCGTCAGGCGAAAGTTCCGGCGAGCCTCCTTCGGCCACGCGCCAGGCATCGCCGCCACCACTGGTGCGGACCGCCCAGATGGCACGTTCGGACCCCGCGGGATCGTGCATCGGGTTGGCGACCCAGCCACTGCGGTTAGGCGCGTGTCCCCGCACGAATACGGCGATCGATCCGTCATCGGATAGCGAGACGCCGCCGACATCGATGCCGTTGTCCTTCAGGAATTTCGTCAGGCGGACGGGAGTGAAGTTCGGCGCGGCCGCCGTGTATACGTTGCGCATGCCGCGGTCGTACGTCGACCAGGCTACTCGGTCGGCCTTGCGTGCCGCGGTGAGCTCCAGTGGCGACGAGGGTGACATGAACTGCGCGATAGTCGGCTTTTCCTGAGCGTGGAGCGGAGCAGCCAGTGTCATCGCGAGTGCCGCCAGGGCGACTCGGCTTGCGCGCGGGGAAGGGCCCATTCGGTACCTCGGGGTGATGGAGCGGGGACCGCTTGATGGAGAAGTACTGGACGATGTACCTAGTACGCGCCTGGAAGGGCAAACGTGGTGATCTCAGCAGCCGAGGCGGCGCCAGACCTCGAACTCAGCCCCGGCTTCGCTCCAGCAGCAGCATCATGAGGATGCACAATACCGCCAGCCGCTGGTCTTCCGGGTTGCCGCTTCCGGCACGTTCAATTGTGTACTTCCCCTCCCACATCGCCGGTTGCTTCACGACTCGCACCAGCGGCGCGCCGCTCTGGACATGGCTCACCCTGTACGCCGGGTGAAAGAAGTAGCCGCTCAGCATGCCGATCAGCGGAAGGTTTCCAAAGACGCTATCCGCCACCTTGGACCACGGATTTTCTTCCCTGATCTCCAGCAACAGTTGCTCGGAACGGTAAATCTCGTAGTGAGCGCTCCAGATCGAGCGCAATCCGCGTCGCCGAAGCACCCCGACCGGCGAGCCTGACGCGTCCTCGATCCGGTACTGCGCCGAAATGTCGAGCACCCGGTCGGCCGCGATTCGAAACACCGGGTTCTTTTGCTCGACGTCCGAGTAGATCGTGACTGCTTCCTTGAGCTTGAACAACTTCTGCCGTACGTACCCGATCAGGTGGCCTCGCGCGTCGGTGAGCGCTATTTGCGGTGCCAGCGCAATGATCTTGAAGCTCACGGCGAGGGGGAAGTCGAGCGAGTCGGGCTCGCGGGCCATGGGCGCTCCGGTCGGAAGGTGGCACTAAAGGGGCAGCTATCCGAGCAGGAAGGTGAGCAAACAAAAGGCGCGCAGCAAGGTGCCGGGGCGCCAGGTCTGCCCGGACTGTGATGCAGATCACCGGCCGGTTGCCGGAACGGGCAGTCGTAATGATCTCTTCATGCGATTGTAACCCGTGTGACAGATGCGGAAGCGCCATTGTGGCGTAGTAATGGGGAGACGATGCCGGGAGCATTGGCGTCCGCCTTCTGAAAACGGAGATTGGAATGCCTGGCAAGGCGCTGTACCGGTGGGTCGGGTGGCGCGGAGCCGCGTTTGCGATCGCGTTCCTCGGTTGCGCGGGTGCGCCGGTGTCGAACGCGCCCCGCCCCGGTCCGAACGCCTGTATGATCGCGCACGCCACCGGCGAGGCGGTCGAGTCGCTCACCATCGCGCTGCCGGCGCACTCCGTAACGGGATGGAACGAGGATCCCATTACACGGCTCATCGACGGCCTCCGCTACGAGCCGTTTGTCCGATTCGATTGCAGCGGCGCGATGATCCCGGCGCTGGCCGAAGCGTGGCGCGCCGGCCCGAACCGCACGTGGACATTCACCATTCGCGATGGTGCGCAACTACCTGACGGAACACCGGTCACGGTTCGGGACATCGTGGCATCCTGGCGCATCGGCGCGCAGGCATCGGGCGGTGAATTCGCCCGGTTTGTGGCCGATTCCGCGCGAGTACTCGATGCTCGCACGATTGTCGTCACCCTGCCCGATACCCGGGTTCGTCTGCTGAGCGATCCGGCATTCTCCCTTCGGGTGCGTGCCGGCGCTGGCGGGGAGCTCGTGGGCACTGGCGGGTACCGGCTCGTCGGAGACAGCGGCGGATTGCAGCTGCATCCCGGTGCGCGGTTCCCGAACGCGCCGCGTATCCGCCTGGCTCGCTCCACCCCCGGTAATGCTCGCGACATGCTGGATGACGGAGCAGACCTGCTGGTCACCGAAGACCCCTCGGTTGTACGGTACGCTGCCGCGCATCCAGAGCTGGACGTGGTGCCGCTTCCGCTCCAAAGAGTATACGTGCTTGTGAGCGCCGCCGATTCGTCAGGCATCGGCGAGGTATCGCTGGCCGCGGCTGAGTTGCGAGCGGAGCTTGCGCGCGATGTGGTGCCGGCGCGTGCGCGTGCGGCGGAGGGTTTGTACTGGTGGAATGAATTGCCGGCCTGCGCGCAATCGGCATCGCCGCGCGACTCCAAGCCAGCTCGCGAGGCTTCCCGAATCGTGCACGACATTCGTGATCCTGTTGCTCGGGCGATCGCCCAACGGCTCGTCGCGCTGGCATCCGGTGCATCGGCGGATGGCGCTGCGGCACTGGAGGCGCTGGCCCCGGCGCTCCGGCGGGCCACCACAGCTCCCGTTGCGCTGGGCCTCATTCCCGAGCAGTTCCTCGAATCGCTGCAAGCGGCCAACGAAGTTGCGTACATCGTAGCGCTTCCAGTCAGGCCGTTCGGTCGCTGCGAGGCACTGCGCCATCTGGGCGATGCGGTGTGGGGCGGCACCGTGTCGGTCCGACTGACTCCCCTGGTCGAAGCAGGAGGCTGGGCAGTCGTTAGACGCGGGCGCGTCACCCTGGAGCTTGACTGGGATGGCTCTATCCATCTACCTCGCGGCGCCGCGAACACACCGGCAGGCCCGCGATGACCTTTCGCTCCCGGCTACTGATCGCCTTCGCGGTGACGGCCCTGTTGCCGCTGGGATTGTTCGCCGCTGGTGTCCGACGCGAGCTCGGAGAGCAAGTAGCCACGCAGCACTCCCGCCGCGTGGCAGCCTTGGCGCGCGTCATAGCGCGGGATCTGAAGCGCGAAGAGGCGGGTATTGCGGCCAAGCTGAAGGGGCTCACCGCGAGCATGGCCGACGACGACCGGCTGCGCCTGGCGCTCGTCCATGGCTCCGCGGCTGAACGCCGCTATCTGCTCGACTATGCCTCTCGGGCCATGCACCTGACGGGACTGGATGCGCTGCAGCTCCACGATGAGCGCGGCCGCATCTTGAGCTCAGGCCACTTTCGCAACGATTTCGACCGTCTGGCGCCGCGGCTCCCCGATGCGCTGGCGCGGGTTCCCGAACGGGTGGCCCTGGCAACGCTTCGCGCGCCCGACGGTCCGTTCCTCGCCTTGCTTCGTGTCGACACACTCCTTCTCGGGCAACGCCAGTTTCAGCTCGTCGGTGGCGTAAGGGCCGACAGTGCGCTGCTTGCACGGTTCTCGTCAGACGCGAGCCTGCGGGTCATGCTGGTAACGCCTGACGATTCCGCGCAGGCGCTGAGCACGGGCGGCGCCGTGGCCGCGGAACTTACCGTGCCGTTCGTATTGCCGGGTGACGCGTCGCTCGTGGAGCCGGCACTGGCGCATATCCGCATCTTCCAGACCGGTGACGAGCTGGTCGCGATAAGGCGAAGCGTCGACCGTTGGTTCGCCTTCGCCCTCGCGCTCATGGCGATGACGGCACTCGCACTCGGGGTGTGGCTCTCCGCCCGGCTCAGCCGGCCGCTCGCCGATCTGGCTGATGCCACAAGCCGCATTGCGCTCGAAGGGCCGGAGGTCGAACTGGCGACGGGTCGCGATGATGAGATCGGAATAGTCGCCCGGCGCCTTGCGACAATGGCACGCCGGCTGCGCGCTGGCGCCGCCCGACTCCGCGATGCCGAGCGGCGTGCTACCGTCGGCGACATGGCTCGTCAGGTGAACCACGACATCAAGAACGGACTGGTGCCCATTCGAAACGTGTTGCGCCATCTGACTCAGGTGCAGGAGCAGTCGCCCGAGCTCCTGGCAGGCATCTTCGCCGAGCGGCGCCAGACGCTCGACTCGAGCGTCGGCTACCTCGATACGCTTGCACGCCGGTATGCGATGCTCACTCCGCGCGTGGAGCAACGTCCATTCGATGTGGAACCGGTCATCGTCGATGTGGCGCGGTCGGCGAGTCTTGGCGGCGCTCCGGTGGATCTTCAGATGACACCTCCGCTTCCACGGGTACACGGAGATCCGATCGTGCTGCGGCGCATTCTGGAGAATCTCTGCCGGAACGCGCTGGAAAGCCTGGTCGGCGGCGAAGGGAGAGTGACGATGCGGGCAGTACCGGTTGGCGATGGCGTTCGCATCAGCGTGATCGACACAGGCCGCGGAATGAGCGATGCGGAGCTCGGCCGGGCCTTCGACGACTTTTATACTACCAAGGCCGGCGGCACCGGACTCGGACTCTCGGTGGTGCGTCGCCTGACTAACGATCTCGGCGGCACGATGCGCATCGAGTCGGCACCCGGAGCTGGAACGAGCGTCGCAATCGACTTTCCGGGAAATGGCGCTGGAATCGGAGCACCTGCGCACGATCAGCCCCAGCGATTCCCCATTCCCGAATCCCGATTCCCGAAACCATGACCACGATCCTCATTGTCGACGATCTGCCGTCACTGGCCGAGCAGTACGCGTACGACCTGCGACGGCTCGCAGGGTACGAGACGCTCATTGCCGGCGATGGTGATGGCGCACTCGAAACGCTCACGCGCGAGTCGGTGGACTGCGTCATCCTGGACCTCGAGATGCCGGGCAAGGATGGCTTTGCGGTGCTCCGCGCCATGCGGGAGCAGAAAATGGAGGTGCCGGTGGTGGTGTACACCGGTACTGGCAGCTACGAGCGCTGCGTGCAGGCGATGCGGCTTGGCGCATACACTTTCGTCGACAAGGATGATCCGGTCGAGCGAGTCGTGCGCGAAGTGGAAAACGCGATGGAGCGGCGCATGTTGCTCGCCGAAGTCTCGGCATTGCGGCGCTATGCCGCCGACGACTCGGCGTTGTTAGGCGACAGCCCGCCCATGCGAAAGCTCAAGGACTCGATTGCGCGCGTGGCTCCCATACCGAGTACGGTTCTCATCGTCGGCGAGAGCGGTTCGGGAAAGGAGCTGGTCGCGCGCGACGTACACCGGTTGAGCGGGCGTGAGCGCGAGCCATTCATTGCGGTCAACTGCGCCGCGCTCCCCGAAACGCTTATCGAGAGCGAGCTGTTCGGCCATGAGCGAGGCGCGTTTACCGGTGCGCACGCCACGCGTAAGGGCGCATTCGAGTCCGCGGGGAAGGGGACGCTCTTTCTCGACGAGATCGGAGAGTTGCCGCACGCGGCGCAGGCGAAGCTGTTGCGCGTACTCGAGGAGCGTCAACTCGTTCGAATCGGAGCGTCGAAGCCGGTACCGGTGCCCGCGCGAGTCGTTGCCGCCACGCACCGCGAGCTGGCCGCCGACGTGACCAGCGGCCGGTTCCGGCAGGATCTCCTCTTTCGACTGAATGTGCACGTGCTGCGGGTCCCGCCGTTGCGCGACCGCCTGTCCGACGTTCCGCAGCTGGTCGATCACCTGCTTTCGGTGATCTGCGAGCGATTCGGCATGCCGCGCAAGCGGCTCGCGCCCGGCGCGCTGGAACGCTTGTGCGAGTACGACTGGTCGCGAAACAACGTCCGTGAGCTGCGCAACATCATAGAGCGGATGATCATTGCAGCCACCGGCGATCTGATCGGCGCCGAGCACGTGCCTGACGAGGTTGCCGCCGATGTGCCCAGCCCCGGTGCGAACGGCATCGCTCGCACTTATCTCGAGCGCAAGGCCGAAGCGGAACGGCAGATAGTGATCGCCGCGCTCGAGCGGAACGGCGGTCACGTCACTCGCACGGCGGAGGAGTTGGGGCTCGCCGATCACGCGAGCCTGCTCAAGATCATGCGGCGGCTGCACATCGAGCGGTGAGCCAACGCATGCGCTACCAGCCGGGGTAGCTTCTCATGACCCAGCCACGGACTGCCTCGCCGTCGGCGATGTTGCCATGGAAGGCCACACCGGGATCGTGAAATTCGTTATGCATGCGTCGGCGGTGGCGGTATACACTGAGCGGAAGGGAGATCGACGCCAGTCCGCTCGGCAGCTGCATGCCCCACGCCGCCGAGTAGGTCGTCTCGGCGCTGGTGGCCTGTCCCGCGTGAATGGCAACCGGATGGAGCTTGACCAGGTCGAGAAAGTCGAGACAGGCGCCGTTGCAGCCCGCGCTCGTCAGGACCACGATCCGTCCCGGCAGCTTTGGTGTGGGAGGGCGCTTCACGCCGCGCCGGCGCTGCTTTTCTCCGTACAGGGAGTCACCACGCTCCAGCGC
>CAZPCC010000401.1:0-2443 GCA_964584905.1 uncultured Gemmatimonadaceae bacterium
TTTCCATCGATCGCCACAGGGCGATCCTGGATCTTGTGAAGGCCTAGTATCCCCACCTGGGGGTAGTTGAGAATCGGCGTCGAGACGAGCGAGCCGAATACGCCGCCGTTCGTTATGGTGAACGTGCCGCCGGTCAGGTCGTCCATCGTGAGCTTGCCATCGCGCGCACGCTTCGCCACATCGGTCAGGCGGCGGGTGAACTCGACCATCCCGATGCGGTCGGCATCCTTGATCACCGGGACGACCAATCCCTGATCGGACGCGACCGCGATTCCCATGTTCACGTAATGGCGGTAGACTATCGAGTCGCCATCGATCTGCGCGTTCACCACCGGATAGGCGTCGAGCGCCATCGTCGTCGCCTTGGCGAAGAAGGGCATGTAGGTGAGCTTCACGCCGCGCTCCTTCTCGATTCGCTCCTTGAGCCGTTCACGGAGCGCCATCACGGCGCTCATGTCCACTTCGTTGAACGTCGTCAGGTGCGCCGTCGCGTGCTGCGCCTCGAGCAGGTGCTCGGCGATACGGCGGCGGCGGGTCGACATCTTCTCGCGGCTCTCGCGATCGCCGTTCCCCTGCGCCGGAATGATGGCGGGTGCGGCGGAAGGCTGCGGGCGAGAGGGCTGCGCGGCCTTAGATTGACTCTTGGGGGGGGGCCCCCCGGCGGTAGGCGGCGCCGCCTTGTCGCCGCCCGTTCCCGATTCCGCCTGCTCCTCCGTCTCGGACGTCGTCGAGCGTCCGGCGCTGCCGCCATGCGCCATCACGTCCTGCTTCGTCACCACCCCTCCGCGCGCTGTTCCCTTCACGTCAGCGAGTGCGACCCCCTCCTCGGCTGCCGCGCGGCGGGCGGCGGGCGCCGAGCGAACCTCTTCCTCTTCCTTACGAGTCTCGGCAGGCTGCGCGGCCGCGGGCTTTGACGGCTGCTCTTCTCGCTCCTCGCCCCGCTCCGGCTCGGGAGCCGCCTCGGCTTTCGGTGCTGACTCGGCCGCCTTCTCCGGCGCGCTTTCGGCGGCAGGGGCGCTTTCCGCACCGGCCCCCGTCTCATCCAGCTGGCCGAGTACCTCGTCGACCTTCACCACGTCGCCTTCGTTCTTCGACTGGCTCTTGAGCACGCCAGCCTTGAAGGCAGGGACTTCGACCGTGACCTTGTCGGTCTCGAGCTCGACCAGCGGCTCTCCCTGCGCAACGGAGTCGCCCGGATTCTTGAGCCAGCGGCTGATGGTCGCTTCGACGATCGATTCGCCGAGCGGGGGCACCTTGATCTCGATCATGCTCTCCGTCGTCCCTTGAGGTCTGGTTCGCTCGTAGCGTTCCGGGGCCGAAATATAATCGGGATTCCAGGCGACCGATTTCTGCGCGGACCGATGGAGCGAACCCGATTAACGATCATTGCGTACCTGGAAGCGGAAGCCCGTTACACGCCCCGCGCCGACGACAAACCCCGCGACCCGGCCATCGGGGTCTCGCGTAAAGCGCAGCACACCGGCCGGCGAGAGGAACGCGTCGAGAAACACCGGCCGAAGTGTCTGGTCTGCTAGCGCACGTCGCCTAACGACGAGTCCGCCCTTCTCGACGTCGATCCTCCACGTGGTGTCCAGCTCGTCGCTAAAATAGTCGCCGACGTACTCTCGGAGCACGGCCGTATCCGCTCGCGGTGGCGGCATGCGCCGGTACGCGTCAGTCCCACCGGTAGGCGACGCGACATCCAGGCGGACAGATCCGTCTGCCTGTGCGGAAAACGTGTAGGTGATCGGCGCGTTGCTGAGCCGGAAGCTACTCTGTGAAACCGGCAGCAAGGCCGTGGAATTTCCGACGATCGCCAGCGCTGTGCCGCGAAGCTCGAAACGGAGCAGGTCTTCGGCTGTCGAATCCCAGTATGCGCCCGCATAGCGGGCAAGCTGGTCGCGCGACAATCGGAGAATCGGAACGTCGGCCGGCGTCGACGCCGAGGTGCTCGGACTGCTGCTTGCGATGCGGTCTCCGAGGAAGACAGATGCGACCCGGTGACCAAGCGCCGACGCATTGGTGGTGCCCACGTTGCATAACGTCGCGACGGCCAGCCGCTGGTCGGGAAATCGAACCAGGTGTGTTCGATACCCGCCATACGCGCCGCCATGTTCGATTACGGCCCGGCCCCCATTTACGCCGTGGGAGAGCCCGAACGCATACCGGATGGAATCTCCCGTCGTGAGGCGGCCGCGTGTCAGTACCTGGGCGACGACATCGTCGCCGCCTACGGTGCGGTCGTCGTAGTTGTTAGCCCACTTGGCAAGATCCTCGACCGTGGTGAACAATCCTCCGTCACCCACGACGTCGAAGCCCGGCACGTTGAGCCGCCACCCATCCTGTCGTGGCGAGTATGCCAGGGCACGATTCTTTACCAGCGTCGTGTGATCGTCGCGGAAGTGGCTGTTGCTCATCCCAAGCGGCCCGAACATCGAAGCGT
>CAZPCC010000402.1:0-13223 GCA_964584905.1 uncultured Gemmatimonadaceae bacterium
GTCGCGGGGAACGAGAGCCGGTCCGCGCGGGGCGATCTCAAGTTGCGGCTGGACGACGAATGGCGGGAAAAGATGCCGCGCCGCACGCGGATGCTGGTGGAGTCGCTCACCTGGCCACTCCTGGTGAGATACGGTTATGAGGGACGCACGTCGCGCGTCCACGCCACCGAAACCGAGGAGCTGGAGCCGACGTAAGGATCAACGCGCCCCTTTGTTCCCCGGCGCGAACAGTCTCGAGCCGGAGGTCGTGAGCCGTGCCGATCGAAGGGTACGTCCTGCTCAAGATCGCGGAGACGCTCGTCTTCGGGATGATCGTGGTCGTAATAGGCGGCCCGTTCGCGCGCATGCTGGCGCACCGATTCGATCGACGCGATGTGCCTCCGCAGGCGTTGCAGGAAATGGCCGACCGCCTGACGCGAGTCGAGCAGTCGGTAGCCGCGGTGGGCTCGGACGTCGTGAAGCTGGCCGAGGTTCAGCGGCTCACGTCGCGTCTGCTCTCGATCGAGTCCCCGCAACGAGCCGATCGCTCACCCCTTTCAGTAAGTACCAGACGGTAAGCGCTGCCAGCGCCGCAGTTTGTCCGTCGCGGTCCACCTCCGGGTTGAGCTCCACCACATCGGCGCTGCGGATGTTGGGGGCGGCACCGGCTCGATAGGCTGCTTCGAACCAGAGCTCGACCGGCAATCCACCGGTATTCGGCGCGCTCACTCCGGGTGCGGCCACGCGGTCGACCGCATCCAGATCGAAGCTCGCCATGATGGCCGTGTCCGGATCCTGGTAGAGTTTGAGCGTCGTGGCGCGGGTCACATCGCGCCGCCATACCGTCTCTCCGTGCGCTCTCGCGTATGCCAGGTGGGAGGCGGAAACGGAATGCGGCTGCAGTCCGGCCACCGCGTAGCGCCGCGCCATCCCGGACGGATGCTCCAGTGCCTGACGAAAGGGGGTGCCCGAGGTGCCCGCATCACCCAGCGGCTCGCGAACATCGCAGTGCGCATCCCAGTTCACGATGCTCACCGGTATTCCGGCGTGCGCGTATCCCAGAAAGTGGCCATAGGCCGTTTCGTGTCCACCGCCGAGCACGATCACCATCACATGTTGCCGCAGAAGCGGTGCGATTCGCTCGCCCAGGCGTTCCTGATCGAGCTCGAGATCGCCGGTCATGGCGATGTCGCCGGCGTCGGCCGTGCGGCGGGCAACCCGGAGAAACGCGTCCGACGCTTCCGGATCGGGGGTCAGCCGGCCCAGCGCCTGACGAATGGCCGCTGGCCCCCCGGATGCGCCGGCTCTTCCCTTGCCTCGGGTCACGCCTTCGTCGCAGGGAAAGCCTATCAACACGACGAGCGGCGCGATGCCCGCTTCCAGATCGCGCCCAAGTACATCGCGCATGCGGGGATCGGAGTTCGTCATCAGTCGTCAGCCTCTAAGCGCGTGCTCGAGCTCGGTCGACGCATCGGTGCCCGAATCACGATACTTCACTATGACCGGAGTCTGCACCGCGAGTCCCTGCGCGCGAGCCCATTCGCCTCCCAGCGTTCGCGCCCCGGGGACCACCACCGCACCGGCTGGAATCTCGAGCGGATCGCCATCCACGCCGCGATACACGAGCTCGCGTACCAGGTCGTAGACAGGCACGCCGTGCGTGAGAATGACGCCTGACGCCAGCACCGCGCGCTCGCGGACGATCGTTCCCTCGTAGATGCCGCAATTGCCGCCTACGAATACATCATCCTCGACGATCACCGGCGTGGCGTTCACAGGCTCCAGCACTCCGCCGATCTGCGCCGCGGCGCTCACGTGAACGCGCGCGCCGATCTGCGCGCACGAACCGATCAGCGCATGCGAATCGACCATCGTGCCCGCTCCCACCCACGCACCGACGTTGATGAACATCGGTGGCATGCACACCACGCCCGGCGATACATACGACCCTCTCCGGATGGTCGATCCTCCCGGGACAATTCGAACGTCATGTCCAGTGGTCAGCGATTGAGTCGGGAAGGTGTGCTTGTCGAAGAACCGAAAGGGGGACGGGGGTGCCGGAGACATGTCGATCACTCTGCCGAAACGGAAGCCGAGCAGTATTCCGCGTTTCACCCATCGCACGGCATGCCAGCGTCCATCCGGATCCCGTTCTGCCGCGCGCACGTGGTTTCGTTCCAGTGCGTCGAGCAGCGCCAGGACCACGTCTTCCGTATCGCGCGGCAGCGCCTCGCCTGGCGGCGTGCTGGCGCGCGATTCGATCGCGACCTGCAGTGCGTCAACGTCGGTGACGCTCATCGTGAGGCAGCGGGGAACGTCACAGTGCGCCGCAGATCCACAGCGCCTCGCGCAGCGCCGCGTCGTGGCTGGGATCCAGCGGCACGAGCGGCAGCCGGAGTACGTTCTCGATCTTGCCCATGCTGGCGAGGGCCGCTTTGGCGGGGATTGGATTCGATTCCACGAACGCGGCGCGCATCCAGGGCAGCAGTCGCTCCTGCACCGTTCGCCCATGCTCCATCGCGCCCGCCCTGCAGTGCTCCACGAGCAGCGCCATGAGCTTTGGCGCGGCGTTCGAGGTCACCGAAATGACCCCGTCGCCGCCGGCCGCCACTACGGCCAGGGTGAGAGCGTCATCGCCAGAGAGCACACTGAAGTGCGGGGGACGGTCGCGCAGAATTTCCTGGATCTGCACCAGATTACCTGACGCTTCCTTGATTCCTGCAATGTTGGGGATCTCACTCAGCGCCAGAGTCGTGCGCGCTTCGATGTTGCTTGCCGTGCGCCCCGGAACGTTGTAAACGATGACCGGCAGGTCGGTCGCATCGGCGATTGCGCGAAAGTGCTCGATTATGCCGCGCTGCGGCGGCTTGTTGTACATCGGTGAGACGTGCAACAGGTGCGTGGCGCCTGCGTCTCGCATCGCTTTCGACATCCATATCGCGCGCTTCGTGTCGTTCGAGCCCGCTCCCGCCACCACAGGTACCCGTCCGGCCGCCCGATCCGACACGAGCCGCACGACATGGGAGTGCTCGTCAGGCGTCAGCGTAGCCGCCTCGCCAGTCGAGCCGCACGGCACCAGAAAGTGAATCCCCTCGGCGATCTGCCAATCGACCAGTGCGGTGAGCGCCCGCTCGTCCACGGAGCCATCGCTCGTGAACGGAGTAACCAGCGCCGTGCCGCATCCCGACAGTCGTCCGGTCATCTCCCCCTCATTGGGTGCCTGTCGAACTGTTCATGAGAGCGTGGTCGAGCAGGTCGTCCATCCCGAACATTCCGCGCTTTCCTTCCTGCCATCGCCCGGCGAGCCACGCCGCAGCCGTTAGCGCGCCTTCGGCGAACACGAGCCTGTCGCGCGCCTCGTGCATCAGGCGCAACTGCTCGAATGTACCGTCCACGACCAGCTCGTGAGTGCCTGGCACATGTCCAACCCGGATGCTGGTGACCGGCACCGCGGCTCCCCACGCCTGCTGCACACGGTGCTGCAGCTCGATCGCGGTTCCTGACGGGGCATCGCGCTTGGCCGCATGATGCGTCTCGACAATGTGCGCGGCGAAACCCGGGAGCGCCGAGAACATCCGCGCCGCATGGGCGGCCGCGCGCCAGAGAACGTGGACACCCAACGCAAAGTTCGGCGCCCAGAGCAGAGCGCCATCGTGGTCGCGCACCGCTCGCTCCACGCGGTCCCGTTGATCCCGCCACCCTGTCGTACCACTCACGATCGGCCGCCCCGCACCGGCCAGCCTCACGAGCAAAGTCGGGGCATCGGCAGGAGTGGTGAACTCGACCGCTACGTCTGCATCCCGCACCGCACCGAGCAGCCTTTCGTCATCCTCCGTCTGCTCCCGGCCAAGCTGCGCCACCACCGTCCATTCCTGTGCCTCGGCCAGTGCCCGCACCGCGTTACCCATTCGTCCGTTGCCAATGATCAGGATGCGCGGTGCTGTCATTGCGCGCGCTCCGAAGCCAGCGGCGGCCGCGCCGCACTCTCCCCTGATGCGCCGGCACCGAAAAAGGCGCCATGCAGGGCACGCATTGCCGTGGGAAGCCGCTCGTCATCGACCAGGATCGTCAGGTTGATCTCCGTAGCACTGAGGGAGAGCATGTGCACACGAATGTCCCCGAGCGCTTGGAGTGCCCGGGCCATCGTCCGGCTGTCACCGCCAATCCCTGAACCAACTATCGCGACAATGGCGCGCCGCCGCTCGATGGCAACGTCGCCGAACGGCGCCAGATCGACCAGCAGCGGCTCCAGACGCGAGGGATCGTCCACGGTCACCGATACCGACACCTCGGATGTTGCCACCACGTCGATCGACACGCGGTGTCGCTCGAACACCTCGAAGATGCCTCGTAGCACGCCGTGCGCCAACAGCATTCGGGGCGAACGAACGCGCACCACCGTGACATCGCGCTTGCCGGCGATGGCCGTTACATCGCGAAGCGGAGCCGATGCGGTGATTCGCGTACCGCGGCCGGCCGGGTTGCGTGAGTTGAAAATGTAGACGGGAATTCCTCGCTGCACCGCAGGTGCGATCGCGCTCGGATGGAGGACCTTCGCGCCGAACGTGGCGAGCTCCGACGCTTCATCAAAGCGGATCTCCTCGATGAGCCGGGCGTCGGGGACGATACGCGGATCGGCTGTGAGCATTCCGTTCACGTCGGTCCATATCTCGATTGCCTCGGCTTCGAGAGCGGCTCCAAGCAGCGCGGCGGTGAAATCAGACCCGCCGCGGCCGAGCGTGGTCGGAACCCCCTGGGCCGTTCCGCCGACGAAGCCGCCTAACACCGGAACCTCTCCTCCGGCCAGTCGTGGCAGCACCCCGTCTCGCGCGGCTCGAACTATGGCATCGAACTTCGGGGCGGCGCGGCCAAAGACGTCGTCGGTGATGATGATCGTGCGCGCATCGAGCTCCACGCCGGGAATGCCGCGTCGGCGGAACGCGGCAACGACGAGCGGGGCGGAGGACAATTCGCCGAACGTGGCGATCGCGTCCTGGCTGCGTGGAGTGAGGTGCCCGAGTACCGAAAGGGCGGCAGCCAGGTTGGCGACCTCATCCCACAGCGCGCTCAGATCTCCGCACAGGTCATCCGCTTCGGCGCCCGCACCAAGTAGCGCTTCAGCGGCGCGAAGGTGCCGCGTGCGGAGCCCCTCCACGAGTTGGAGCGCGACGATCAGCTGTCCGGATGCGGCTCGTTCAGCGATTTCCAGCAGGGTGTTCGTCACCTCGGCCATCGCCGATACCACGACCGCCGCTCCGCGCAACTCCCGCGACCGGACGATCTCGCAAGCCCGTGCGATAGCGGCGGCGTCGGCCACCGAAGTGCCGCCGAACTTGAGGACGATCACGGCGTCCCGTCGTCAGGCAGCCACCCATCCGCGACCAGAAGTTCGGCGTTGAGAATCGACGCACCGGCCGCGCCGCGCACCGTATTGTGCCCACAGGCGACCATCCGCACATCGCCGATGGAATCCCTTCTTACCCGGCCAATGCTCACGCTCATGCCGCGTCCACGTCCGGCATCGTGACGCGGTTGCGGGCGGTCGGGCTGCTCGCACAATACCAGCGGCTCGCGCGGTGCGCTCGGCAGGGCGCGCTCCGCGATGGCGGAACGCCAGTGAACAAGTACGGAGCGAACGTCGTCAGGTGAGGCTCGCCTGCCTAGCGTGACCGCCATTGAGAGGGTGTGTCCATTCTCCACAGGCACCCGGTGCACCTGCGCGCTGACCCGCAACGGCGCAGGTTCGATCTCTCCGTCCCGCATCGTGCCCAACATCTTGGGTGTTTCGGTCTCGATCTTCTCTTCCTCCCCGCCGCCGATGAACGGAATGACGTTGCCGAGAATGTCGAGGCTGGGCACGCCAGGGTAGCCGGCCCCTGACACCGCCTGCAGGGTAGCGACGAATACGTGGTCGATTCCGAACGCCCGCTGGAGCGGCGCCAGTGCCATGGTGAGGACGATCGCGGCGCAGTTGCCATTCGCGACAATGCCTCCGGCCCAGTTTCGCCGCGCCCGCTGAGCCTCGAGTAGCCGCAAGTGATCGGCATTCACTTCGGGGATCACCAGCGGCACGTCTGAATCCATCCGGTGATTGCGCGCGTTGGTGAGCACCATTCGACCGGCGCGCGCGAACGCCTGCTCGATGTCTCCGGCAACCGAGGAATCGAGCGCGGAAAAGACCATTGGTGCGCCGACGACGCCGGGATCGCACGCGAGCACGGGGAGGCTCGCTGCGTCGCCAGGCATGTCGCCGCCAATCCAGTGCGCAGCTTCGTCATACGATTTCCCGACCGAGCGCTCGGAGGCAGCCACCTCGGCGAGCTCGAACAACGGATGTGCGGCCAGCAGGCGGATGAACGTCTGACCGACGGCACCGGTTGCGCCGAGTACGGCAACTGGAATCTTCGGCCGCACTGCGGTCACGCTGAGTCTTCCGACATCAGCGCGCAGGCCAGTCGCGCGTAGGCGCCGACGGCCGCGGTCAATTCGGCTACCTCGATGTGTTCGTCCTCGGTATGCGCGACATGGATCGATCCGGGGCCGAACAGTAACGGCGTGCCCCACTTGTCGAGCAGAGGAATGTCGCTCGTGTAGGCGACGGCCGCTGTTTCGAATCCGGGTATGGTGCGGAATCGCTGCGCCGGGATGGTCGAGCCGTATTCCAACTCGGCTCGTCCGTCCACCCATTCCTCGAGTCTGGACTTTACATCCTCCACATCGCCGACCAGCCGGAACATCAACTCGGCCTCCGCGCGCTCGGGCACGATGTTGGCCTCGGTGCCGCCGTGAATGGTTCCGATGTTCACCGATGTCCCACCGAGCACGGGGTCGTGAGGCAGCTCAATGTGACGCAGGGTCGGGAGAAGTTCGAGCAAAGGCTCGATTGCCGATTCGCCGAGGTGGGGATATGCGGAGTGGGCCGCGCGTCCGCGCGTTCGGATCGTCACGCGCAGCGATCCCTTGGCTCCAGTGGCCAGCTTGCTCTCGGTAGGCTCGCCGTTGATCAGCCAGCGACTGGTGGGCCTGAGCTGATTTGCCGCTCTCGCTCCATCGGACCCTTTTTCTTCGCCGACGACGAACAGCAAATCGATGCGCTCTTCGCCATCGCTAGCCAGGCGGTCGGCGGCAGCCAGCATTGCCGCCGCGATGCCCTTGGCATCGGCGGCGCCGCGGCCGTACAGCCGCCCATCGCGTAAGGCGGGAGGGGCGTATGGTGGCACCGTATCGAGGTGGGTGGAGAGCGTCACCACGCCGCCGCGGCGCGATGCCCACACGTTCCCGCGCCCAGGAGTGACCTCCTGCACGCGAACGCTCCATCCGCGCGCAACGAGCCAGCGCGCGACGAACTCCACGGCCGCACCTTCGTTGAATGTCGGCGAGTCGATCGCGAGCAGCTCGGCGGCCAGCGCAACCACGTCTGTCATGCGCTCAAACTAGCGCGGCCTTCGAGCCGCGCCAGCCGCGCTTTCGGCAGGCACCGACCGTGGCGGACACGGGTCCCCATGACGTGCAAAGGCGATATCTTGCGCGGAGGCGCCGCTGAGGTGGCGGCGGCATTCCGAACCTCCATCACCGATATCGTGCTCCGAGCCGCCGTCGTACTCGCCGTTCTGTCGCTGCTTGCCTCGGCCAGCTGCGCACCGGCGCAAAACGCATTCAACGTTACTTCGGCACCGCCGCCCGGATATGACCGCGCAGCGGGACAGCGCGATGCTCGCGCGCATCTTACGGCACTCATCCGGCTCGACACGCAAAATCCTCCCGGCAACGAGATGCTTGTCGCGGCGTACCTCGATTCGGTGCTCAAGCGCATTCCAGGAATCGAAACCCGCATTCTCGACGTCGGCAACGGCCGCGCGAACTTTGTCGCCCGCCTGCGTGCTACCAGTCCGACCATGCGTCCGGTTCTCGTTATGGGACACATGGATGTAGTCGGCGCCGATACGGCCAGGTGGGACACGCCACCATTCGAGGCCACCGAGCGGGACGGTTTTCTCCATGGCCGCGGAGCGATCGACGACAAGGGTCCCCTGGCCGCGACGGTGTCGGCACTCGTACAGCTCGCCGCCCAGCGAGACCGCCTCAAGCGTGACATCATTCTCCTTGCCACGGCGGCCGAGGAGGGAGGAATCGTCGGGATTGACTGGGTGGCAGACAGCGCGTTCGACATGATTCGTGAGGCCGAGTTCGCGCTCAACGAGGGCGGGCGCGTTCGGATGCGTGACGGACGCCTGTTCACGGTGAACATCCAGACCACGGAAAAGGTCTCCTACATCGTGCTGGCCAGCGCGCGAGGACCGAGCGGGCACGGATCCGTGCCACTGCCTGACAACGCACTCGCGGCGCTCGCCCGCGCTGTTGCCCGCGTGCACGAGTGGCGGTCGCCGGCTCGGCTCAATGAGACGACCCGGCTCTACTTCGAACGACTCGCTCGAATAGAGTCCGATCCGGCAATGCGCGCGGCCATGAGGTCGATCTCCGCCGCCCGTGCTGACAGCACCACGATTGCCGCGGCGGCGGCGGTGTTGTCGCGTGAGCCTCTTCATAACGCCGTACTGCGTACGACGGCCACGCTCACTCTCGTTCGTGGAGGTATTCGGAGCAACGTAATCGCGTCCGAAGGCAGCGCGACCTTCAACTTGCGGGCGTTGCCCGGCGAGGACGTTCAGGCAGTGGTGCAGCGACTGAACGAGGTTGGAGGCGAGGAGCAGGTTACATTCGCGTTGCAGGGCGAGCCGGCAGCCGATCCCCCGCCATCGCCGGTCACGACTGCACTGTTCACGTCGATGGAACGGGCGGCCAACGCAATGTCCCGTTCGGTGGTCGTGATCCCCTTCATGTCCACGGGCGCGACTGATGGCGCGGTATTGCGCGCTCGAGGCATTCCCACCTACGGCATTCTGCCTTTTCCGCTGGAAATGGAAGACGAGTTGCGTATGCACGGCGACAACGAACGGGTGCCGTTGCGAGCTCTGGGTTGGGGTACCGAATACATCTACCGGGTTCTTCACGGGGTCACACGATAGGCGGAATCCTGACGCTCGCCGTTCCGCACGCGCACTTCGCCGCATCACGCCGGTCGTTCGCCAAGCCATCGTTGGAGCGCAGTTCCATCCGTGCTACCCTGGCCGAGGCGTCCAATCCGGACACCTTCTTGCTCGGCGAATTTCCCATTGCCGGAGGATGGCATGCGCCTCGTGTTTGTCGGCTTTGCGGTAGCGGTGCTCGTCGGATGTGGCGGTGGAGACAATGGCGGTACCGGTCCCAACCCTGTTCCCGCCTCAATCTCCGTCAGCGCATCCAATTCGGGGACAGTGACCTCGCTCAACGCCACCCGCACTCTCACCGCATCGGTTCGCGACGCTAATCAGGCTGCTATTCCCGCGGCCGCGGTTGCCTGGACAGCCAGCCCCGCCGGCGTAGTGAACCTCAGCGCCACGTCGGGATCGAGTATCACTCTGACCGCAGTCGGCAACGGCGCCAGCGTAGTTACCGCACGCTCGGGCACCGTTACCGCCACGCATAACGTGACCGTGGCGCAGGAGTTCGCATCACTGGAGCTCACGCCTGATCCCGGTACCGTTCTGGTGGGCGGTACATTGCAGCTATTGGCCACCGCGCATGATCCTGGTGGAGCCGCGCTGCCAGCCGGAGGAACCGCAGTCTTCACCTCCAGCGACGAGACCAAGGCCACGGTCAACGCCGCCAGCGGACTCGTGTCCGGACTCGCCGTTGGCACAACGCAGATAACTGCCCAGGTTTCGCGAGGAGGTGTCGATCGGAGTGACGTAGCTGCCATAACGGTGAGCGCGCAATCCTTTCCTTTCGCCGCCTCAGTCGTCGCCGGCGACGCCACGCAGACCTTCACACCTCCGTCGGTGGACATCTCTTCCGGCGGAACGGTGACGTGGACGTTCGGCCAACTCACGCATAACGTCACATTTGGCGCACAAGCCGGCGCTCCGCAGAGCATTGCCACGAGCGTCAGTACGATGGTGCCGAGAACGTTCAATACTGCGGGAACCTTCGGCTACAACTGCACGATCCACCCTGGCATGTCCGGCACAGTAATCGTTCACTGACCCGGGACGGAGATGTCGTCAGGTGCGCACCCCGTCCCGCATGCGCTGGGGACCGGTCCGGCACGGATCGGTCCGCTGCGACTCACATCCGCGAACGCCTCGGTGCGCTTCGAGGTGCGCTTTCTACGGTTCCTTACAATCCGCGGTTGGTTCAGTGAAGTGGAGGGTGAGGTAACCTTCGATGAAGAGCATCCGGCGGTCACTTCGCTCGTGGCGCGTGTCCCGGTCCAGTCGGTGCAGACTGGAAACCGTCTCCGTGACGCACACCTGCGGAGCAGCCGGTGGTTCAATGCGAAGAAGCACGCCCATATCGAAATGCTCGCGCAGAGCGCCGAGCGCGCTGGAGAAGTGCTGAGTGTGGCAGGTTCCGTCACGATCAAGGGAAACAAGGCGCCCTTCCTCATGCTCTGCACCACGCGCTCGGACGGTGGCGTGCCGGCGGAGATGATCGGCAGATTCTGGATCCCACGCGCCCCGCACGGCGTCGGACCCCCTCCGTCCGGGGTAGCGCCGTGGGATCCGCGGGCGTATCTGGTGGATGACGGGGTGAACGTGGAGCTTCGGCTTCGACTCGACCAGTGAGAGGCTACGGAATTGAACGTCGGCGCGGACGATCGCATGCCAGACGACACGGTACGCGCGCTGCTCGCCGAGCAGCGTGCCGGCGCGGAGCGGCGGCTCAATCTGGTTCGCGCTGCCGTCCTTGGCGTGCTCACGATCGCCGCTTTCGTCTATCGGCCGAGCCTGACGAGCGAGCTCAATGCCATCAACATGCTGGTGCTGGCGCCGCCGCTTGCGTGGACCACCGCTCAGTGGCTGCTGTTCTACCGGCGCGGGCGGCATCCGGACTGGCTCACCATCGCCAATCCGATAATCGACATCACCGCGGTGACGGCCATTATCGGCGGCTACGGACTGGCGCAATCACCTGCGCTGGCGCTCAAGACACCGATCTTCCTGCTGTACTTCGTCATTCTCGCCGCGCGTCCGATCACATCGTCGGCTCGCAAGTCGGCGGCAGTGTCGGCGCTGGCCGTCGGGCAGTATTGTAGCCTCGTAGCACTGTTTGCCCTGCTCGGCCAGCTGCCGGTCGTCGAGAGTCCGCTTGTAGCCAGCGGAACCGCGGGGGTAGCGCTTCTGGACGAAGGCGCCAAAGTGCTCCTCCTCATCGTCGCAGGCGCGGTTTCCACCTATGCCACCCACTGGCACGAGCAACTGGTACTTCATCACTATCGCTCGGCGAGAGACAAGAGGGAGCTCGAAGTGCGCCTGGCACAAGCTCAACTGCAGACGCTGAAGCTTCAGCTGCATCCCCACTTTCTTTTCAACGCGCTCAACACGGTTACGGCCTTGCTGCGTACCGATCCCGACGCGGCCGAGCGTACCTTGTCAGCGCTGAGCGAAACGCTGCGATTCTCCTTGCGGCACGCGGGCGCTCACGAAGTGGCTCTCGCCCGTGAGCTCGAATTCCTTCACCACTATGTGGGTATTCAGCAGATTCGATTTCAGCACCGGTTGTCGGTCGTGTTCCGTGTCGAGTCCGATGCTCGCCAGGCTCTCGTGCCCAGTCTCATTCTTCAACCTCTGGTGGAGAACGCGATCCGTCACGGAATCGAGCCGCGCGCCTGCGGCGGCCAGGTGGAGATAGGCGCCGAGCGCGTGAATGGCATCCTGCGACTCACCGTGCGAGATGACGGAGTCGGGCTACGCGAGAATCCTTCGCGCTCCGGGCATGGAATAGGCCTGTCAAATACCCAGGAGCGACTCGCCCGGATGTACGGCGATTCGCACACGTTCGAGCTGCGCGCTCGCAAGGCCGGGGGCGTCGCGGTTCTCATTGAAATCCCATATCGACAGGCGGGCGATGAGTCCGGACCGCGATGACGACGCCAATTCGCACGCTGATCGTCGATGACGAGCCGTTGGCGCGAAATCACCTGCGGTCGATGCTCGCGAACGACGCTGACATAGAGATCGTCGGAGAGTATGGAAGCGGCTCCGAGGCAGTCGAGGCGATTCGCCGTGACGAGCCTGACCTGGTCCTGCTGGACATCCAGATTCCCGAGCTCGACGGGTTCGAGGTGATCCGGGAGATAGGCCCTAACGCCATGCCGTTCGTCCTGTTTGTGACGGCTTACGATGAGCACGCATTGCGGGCGTTCGAGGCACAGGCGCTGGACTACCTAATGAAGCCGGTCAATCGGGAGCGCTTCAACGGTGCGGTGCGGCGGGCCAAGGAGATCATTCGAGGAATGCGCGGCACGGCGATGGGGGAACCTCTTGCGCGTCTGCTCGAGTCGTTGCAAACACGCTCGGTACCGCTGGACCGGCTCGCACTGCGGCTCGACGGGCGCATTCTCTTTCTTCGCATCGAACAGATAGACTGGATCGAGGCGGCGGACGACTATGTGCGCCTGCACGTCGGCAAGCAGGTCCTCGAACACCGGGACACCCTGACGCGGCTGGAGCAGCGGCTCCCGTCCGATCGGTTCCTGCGCATCCACCGCTCCACGATCGTGAACGTGGACCGTATCCGGGAGATGCAGCCCTGGTTTCAGGGCGACTTCGTTCTGATCATGCAAGACGGTGCGCGCCTGACGACGGGGCGAAGCTACCGTGATCGGCTCAGGGGACTGCTCGAGAGATGGAAGTGAGGGATGGAAAAGCGCGAGTCGCGAAGCGCGAAGACTGCGTGAACGGTTGACGGCCTCGAGTGCCCGACACAGGTTGTCGTGTCCCCTTCACACAGCCCTCCATGAAATCGTACTTCTCCAGCCGCATCTCCCACGTCGCCGCACTCATCGTGGTCCTGGCGGTCCCTGGAAACGCCCAGGAAGCCGATCTCATCATTACGAATGCGGCGGTCTGGACGGGAGACACCACTCGCGCAACCGCGCAAGCGATTGCAGTGCGTGGGGATCGCATACTCGCCGTCGGTACGACGGCCGGGATGCAGCGACACCGTACCTCGTTCACTCGCGTCCTTGACGCTGGCGGACGGTTCGTCGGTCCGGGGTTCATCGACAATCACACCCACTTCGGCCAGGCTGGGGCGCTGCTGCTCGGAGTAAACCTGCTCGATGTATCAAACGAGGCCGCTTTCGTCAGGCGCGTGCGCGAGGCGGGTGCGCGGCTGCCGCGTGGCGCCTGGATGTCCGGCGG
>CAZPCC010000403.1:0-1632 GCA_964584905.1 uncultured Gemmatimonadaceae bacterium
GACCCCCGACTCCCGACCCCGACCCTCGACCCTCGACCCCCCGACCCTCGACCCCAAATGTCCGATTTCCGCTTCGCCCTCCGCGCCCTCTTCAAGCGGCCCGCATTCAGCCTGCTGGTCATCGCCACCCTCGCCATCGCCATCGGCGCCAACAGCGCGATCTTCAGCGTGGTGAACGGGGTGCTGTTACGGCCGCTGCCGTACGCCAACCCGGACCGCCTCGTTATGGCGTGGACGGTACTGCCGGCGTTTGGACGCGAGGTTTCGTCGCTGCCGGACTTCCTCGACTGGCGTGAGCAGGCAAAGTCGTTCACCTCGATCGGGGCGCTGGCCAACTCATCGTTCGGCCTGAGCGGCGACGGCGATCAGGAGCCCGAGCGGGTCCCGGCCGCCCTCGTCACCGCCGATTTCTTCCGCACGCTGGGCGTTTCGCCGATTCTCGGACGCGCCTTCACCGCGGAGGAGGAGCGTGGGGACTTCCAGCGACTGCTCATCAGCAACGAGCTCTGGCAACGACGCTTTGGCGGACGACCCGACGTCGTTGGGCAATCGCTGCGAGTCGGCGGAAATCCATGGGAGATCATTGGAGTGCTGCCGGCCGGCTTCCGCGCCGGTGAGCCGCGCGATGTCTATGCACCGCTGAATGTGGCCGATGATGGATTTGGACGCCGTTCGGATTTCCTTACGGTGATCGGGCGTCTTGGCCCGGACGTGACGATTCAGGCTGCCGACGCCGAGCTCAAAACGATCATGCAGCGGCTCGGCGAGCTCTACCCGGAGACCAATGAGAAGGTCACGGCTGAGCTCGTGCCTCTGCGCGAGCAACTGGTGGGAGACGCAAGGCCGGCGCTGCTCGTGTTCATGGGCGCGGTGGGTCTGGTTCTGCTCATCGCCTGCGCGAACGTGGCTAACCTGCTGCTGGCGCGCGGCGCCGGGCGCGATCGCGAGATGGCTGTGCGTGCCGCGCTAGGCGCGGGGCGACGGAGACTCATTAGACAGGTACTCACCGAAAGCATGGTGCTGTCGGCGGTTGGCGCCGCCGCTGGGCTGCTGCTGGCTGGTTGGGTGATCGCCCTGCTGCAACGCGCCAATCTCGACATGCTCCCGCGTATGGAGGAAGTTTCTATCGACTGGCGCGTGATTCTGTTCACCGTGGGATTGTCGCTGTTCGTCGGAATCCTGTTTGGCCTGGCACCAGCGCTCCGCCTTTCCGGTACCGCCCTGGCAGGCTCCCTGCGCGACGGACAGCGTTCGATCAGCGGCGGTTCCGCGCTCCGCGACCCGCGCCGAATACTCGTTATGGCGGAGGTGTCGCTCGCCATGCTTCTGCTCGTCGGCGCCGGGCTGCTGATCCGCAGCTTCGAACAATTGCAGCGAGTGGATGTGGGAGCGCGAATCGAGAACGTGCTCACGGCGTACCTCGTGCTTCCGAGCTCGCGTTATCCGGAAATGCCGCAGGTACGGACGGCGTTGGACCAGCTGCACGGCGAGCTCCAGCGCCTGCCGGGCGTGACATCCGTTGCCTATACCAACCAGGTGCCCGCGTCAGGCGGATCGAACTATCTGTCATTCGGCATTGACGGTCGGGATGACCCGCCGGCCGGGACACCCCAGGATGCCCAGCGGTACGTG
>CAZPCC010000404.1:0-11749 GCA_964584905.1 uncultured Gemmatimonadaceae bacterium
GCCCCCCGACCCTCGACCCTCGACCCCCGACCCCCGTGCCGACTCTCCGACTGACTTTCCCGGGCGCCAGCGGCGCCGACTTGAGCGCGCGGCTGGAGATGCCGCTCGATGGCGAGCCGATCGCGTTCGCAATCTTCGCGCACTGTTTCACCTGCTCCAAGAATCTCACCGCGACCGTCGCCATTAGCCGTGCGCTGGCCCAGGCCAGGATCGCGGTGCTGCGATTCGATTTCACCGGCCTTGGCGAGAGCGAAGGGGAATTCGCCGAGACGAGTTTCTCCACGTCGGTGGATGATATTCTGGCCGCGGCTGGCTACCTCGAGAAGAATCATCGGGCGCCGCAACTCCTCGTTGGGCATTCGCTAGGCGGGGCCGCCGTGCTGCACGCGGCGCTCCGGCTTCCGGCGGTGCGCGCGGTAGCCACCATCAACGCGCCCAGCGAGCCGACACACGTGCTGAAGCTCATTGACCACGCTCTCTCGGAGATCGAGGAGCGGGGCGAAGCCCGCGTCTCGCTGGCTGGCCGCTCCTTTGTGATAAAGAAGCAATTCCTCGACGACCTGCAGGAAGTACGAATGCAGAACGCCGTTCGCGAGCTTCGCAGAGCGCTGATCATCTTCCACGCACCGAAGGACGAGATTGTCGGCATCGATAACGCGGCCCGTCTCTACACCGCCGCTCATCACCCCAAGAGCTTCGTCTCACTCGATGACGCTGACCACCTGCTGACGAATGAGCAGGACGCGCGATATGTCGGCGAGCTACTGTCGGCCTGGGTTCGTCGCTATCTCGATCACGGCGATCATGTCCATCAGACGATGGAAGAGGTACTAGCCGATAACCGGGTGGTCGCGCGCACCAGCGAGGGCTACCGCACGTCGATCATGGCGAGCGGTCACTCGCTCCTCGCCGATGAGCCGGTGGCTGTCGGGGGCACCGAGCTGGGCCCCACGCCGTACGACCTTCTCGCCGCGGCGTTAGGCGCGTGCACCAGCATGACCCTTCAGATGTACGCCCGTCGCAAGAAATGGCCGCTCGATGAGGCGATCGTCCGCCTGCGTCACAGCAAGGTCCACGCGATCGATGAGGAGCACTGCGAGTCCGAGGAGGCGAAGATGGACCAGCTCGACCGCGGCGTGGAGCTGATCGGAAATCTCACCAGCGAGCAGCGCCAGCGGCTCCTCGAGATCGCCAACAAATGCCCGGTGCACCGGACGCTGGAGGCGGGAGTCGTGGTCAGGACGGAATTGGAGGGGAGCGCGACGAGCGACGCGCGACGAGCGACACGGGAGTAGAGCCGGACAGGGTATTCTCGCACCCCGCGTCGCGCGTCGCGCGTCGCGCGTCGCTCATCCCGCACATCCCTCACAAGTCCAGCTTCCTCTCCGCCACCCCCCCTCGCGTGCTCAACGCGCGCACGGTGATCGTCCGCTCCGCCGCCGGTACTCGCAACCGCAACGTCACCGTACGCCGCTCGCCACCGTCGAGCCAGAACTCCTCCTGCCGGCCGAGCACACGGCCCTCGCTCTTTTCGGCGAATCGCACCGCGATCTCGTCAGGGCGGACGATCTTTACACGCTTCGCCATCTCCAGCGCGGTCGGTATCCGTCCGGGATTGTGAACCGTCACCCGAAGCTCGTGTGTCGCCGAATCGGTGCCTGACGACACAGCGGAGATCGCTGCGTCGGTGATCTCGATTCGCGGCAGCGACTGCGCCATGTAGAGATTGAACAGCGCCTGGTTTCTCGCCCAGCGCTCCAGCACCTGTGGCGGGCCGTTCTGCGAAAAGAACTTGGGATTGTAGCCGCCGATCTCGACGTCGCCGAGCTGAGGGTGCTTGTAGGGTGCCCAGTTCTTGAAGCAACTACCGCCGAATTCCTCGTCGCAGTAGCGCAGCACCTCGATCGGCTCGACCGTCCCATTGCCGTCGTAATCCCGCTCCCGGCCACCATTCCACAACTCGTCGCCGTACCAGATCGCGCCGTAGTAGAAGTAGCCGAAATCGGGTGAGTGGCCGAACAAAGGCGAGGGGCGCGTGGAATCGCCGGTGAACCGGTTCACCGGAAAGCGCGTGTTGTAAGTGCGGAACACATCGCCCGCCCACGGATAGGTCGTAATCGACAGGCCAACCGAGTCGAAGTGCTCGTACAGGGCGAGATCGCTCGGCAGCATGCACTCCGTCTCCTCGCACGTCGACGGGCCCCGAAGATGCATTGGCACCGACGTGTCCATCGTGTTGGTGACGGAGATGTTGGGATGGGTGAGCATCCACATCACCACCGATCGAGTCTCGGGTTCGGAGAGTGGATAGGCGCCCGCGCCGTTCTGCGTCCTGCCGCGGCCGGTCGCGTCCTGCCCCGGCTCGGGCCGCCAGTTCTCCGGATAGTTGCGATGCAGGTCGAGCCCGCCTATCCCATCCTCGTTATAGCGGCCGTCGAGATCGTTGTCGATGCCCTCGCTGTGCACGTCGTAATCGCCCTTCCCTTCGCCGACACGTTTCATCAACCGACCCGACTTGTCGTCAGGATCGATGATGAAGTCGCCCTTTCCCTCACCGACCTTCACGCGCATATCGCGAATGTACCCGTCACCGTCCAGATCCTCGCCCGGATCTTCGTCGAGCAGCCCGTCGCGATCCGTGTCGTGCGGCCGCACGGAGCTGCGGTTCGCCTGCGCCGTCAGGCGGTACATGTCCGAGCCGTCGGGGTTGTTAAGCGGTCGAACGTATATCGCTGCCCTATCGAGCAGCGCGGTCACCGCCGAATCGCTTCCGTACTGCTCTATCAGATGCCAGGCCAGGTAGAATGCCGACTCGGTGGCGGTGATCTCCCCCGAATGACGTCCGCCTTCGAAGAAGGCGGCCGGCTTGTCGGTATCCTTCCCCGTCTTCTTGTTGGTGATCGTAAGCTGCCAGAGTGTGCGTCCTCCAAAACTCTCGCCCACCGAATAAAGCTCTACGAGATCGGGATGATCCTCCGCCCACTTCCGCATCCACATCTCGATCTCGGCCGAGGTGTGATAGTGCTGCCAGTCCATCTTTCCCGCCTCACGCGGCTGAACCTCGGGATAGTCCGTGAGTGGAAACACGCTCGGACCGGCGCGCTCGCCGGGTACGACGAAGACCTTTCGCGCAGAATCGCCTGCGGATTGGGCGACGAGTCCACGCGACGTACTCGTTACTATGATGAGCGCAGCGATGGTTAGAAATACTCGATGCATGGCAGGCGAGAGTGGACGAAGAGGATGCTCTGTCGAACCAGGAGAACAGCATTTAAGTATACCGACAAGGCTCCGCGATTTTTACCGCAGAGGGCGCAGAGGTGCGCAGAGGCCGTGGGAGCCACCGAAAACGCTGAGTGGTACACCGTTGACGTTGATTCGCTTCAAATTGCAGTACTAGATAGGTCAATGCCCGCGCTTGCAGGCGATACACTACCTGGCAGACCTCCGCGTCCTCTGCGCCCTCTGCGGTAAAAATTGCAGGGTCTTGTACTGGTGCGATGCCAGTGGGTCAAGTCGCTAAGGCACTCGAATCGACTCGACCACCAACCCCATGAACTCGTTGATCTTCGTCGTATCAGTCCACCGGATCACCGCGACGAGATCGTGATCCGGATCGATCCAGATCACGTTCCCGCCGGCGCCCCGTGCGAAGAAGCTCGATGCCGGAGCGCTTGAATATTGCGCGCGATCGGTATTGAGCCACCACATGTAGCCATACACCGGGCGAAGATCCGTAGGCGTCGTCGCCATGTCGATCCACTCCTCGGAGAGGAGCTGCTGCCCCGACCATCGCCCACGGCGCTCGTGCAGCAGCCCAAAACGCGCGTGGTCGCGCGTGCTCGCCCACACGCCACCGCCCCAGTGTCCGCCGCCGCTCACCGATGCCATTCGCCTGCTGCCGATCTCCACGACCGAGTTACGATATCCGTGCCACTCCCACGTATCCGAGGCACCGATCGGATCCATGACGAATTCCTTGAGCACCTGCGGCAGTGGACGCTGCCAGATGCGCAGCAGGGCGAGCGCGGTCCGGTTCACGCGCACGTCGTTGTACTCCCAGAATGTGCCGGGCGCGTTGAGCTTTCGGTCGTACCCGCGCCGCCGGTCGGCGATATCGGGCTTGTCCCATAACACACCTTCCCATTCGCTCGTCTGATTGAGAAGCTGGTGCCACGTTATGCGGCTGTTATGCTCCCCCTCGAACCCCCCATCATCCACCAGCAGCCGCACCGGAGCCTTGATGTCGGGAATCAGCCCACGATCGATCGCCAGACCGGCGGTCGTCGCCAGATAGCTCTTCGACACGCTGAATGTCATGTCCACCTGACGCGTGTCCCCCCACTCGGCGACTATGTAACCGCGCCGAATGATGATTCCGTTCGCACCGGTCCGCTCCTTCGTCGGCCCGAGAATCTCCGGATAGGGCTCGCGCACCGTGTTGATCCTCACCTGCTCACCGAGGTCGCGCCGGTACTGGGATTCGTTCGCTAGATGGAACGCAACGGCGGCGGCGAGCTTCGCCGAATCCATTCCTGCATCGGCTGCCCGGCGCTTGGCCCAATCGCCCGGCGGCGGATAGTACAGCGTATCGCGCGCATCGCTGCCCCGCGCGGCTGCCAATCCCCCCGAAGACCGCGGCGCAACCGAGCACGCCGAGAGGAGTATGGCGGCGAAAACGACGAGGGGCGCGGGACGAGGGCCGCGGGACGCGCGACGCGCGACGCGGGAGATGAGGCAGGGCATTTGACGCCACCTTGTTGGCATGACTATCGGAGAAACTGTCCTTCAGAACCGACCGCCGCAACCCGCCGAACGCCTAACGTCACCCATTTCCCGATTCCCGATTCCCGATTCCCGATTCCCGACCCTCGACCCTCGACCCTCATCCCTCATACGAAAACCCCCCCGTCACCCGCGTGAGCGTCCTCGCCGACGGATCCAGCCGCAGGATCACCAGCGATCCGACGCGCCTGCCGTATCCGCGAGCCACGACGTCGTCAATACCATCGCCATCGGCATCCAGCACGTGAAGCAGCACGTGCGCACGGAACCGGTAGTCGTTGACCGCCAGCGGTGTCACGCTCTCGTCGTCGTTGATGAGCACCGCGCGCTCGCGGGTCAGCAGGTCGCCTCCGCTCCGCAGCGCTACCATCAACATCACTCGCGCCGGCCCGAAGCAGCCTGTGAGTCGTGAAGCGATCGCCCGTGGAGCCGTACGATACTGGGGCGCGGCAGAGGCCGTATCCCTCAGCAGAACGCCGCGCAGACTGTCGAGCACGCTTGATATCCGCTCCTCGAAGTGGGGCGCTATCCCGGCAGCGGCGCACGCCCTCCTCTGCGAGGTATCGCGGGCGAGAGGATAGCGGTATGCGGCGGCGGCGAACGGTACGTCGCTCCCGCGCGGCTCCCTGGCCCGCTGGTCGGCGATGACGGCAAGAGATTCCGCCGCCGCCGGCAGGTCGACGTTTGCCGTTATGCGGCCGCTCCACACGCTGAAGCCGCTGATCGTCGTACGCGCCGCGCCCCACGAACCATATACGTGAAGAGTGTCACCGAGCCGTACCGGAGCGCGCGCGGCCGCGGCCTCGCGAAAAGCCGCCATGCGCTGGTCCGTGTCGAGCGAGGCATCCACGCGGCCAACATCGACCAGCCACCGCCCGCCCCGGGTCGCGGCGGTGAGCGCCGTCGTGTTCGTCGCCACGAAAATCATGCGTCGCGCGATCGAATCGGCCAGCGGTGAGAGCCGCATCGCTCTTGCCGAGCGCGGCGGTGCCAGCACGGCGGTTGAACTGTCCAGGGCGACCTGTGCCTCGCCCACCCCCATGGTATCGGCGCGCGATACCGCCGGTTGCTCGGCCGAGGCGCAGGAAAGTTGCTGGAAGGATAGTGCCGCGCACAGCGCGTAGCGCACGAACATTGGAAAGAAAGGTTCGGTTCTGCTGAGCCATCCGATGCAAAGTGAATGCTATCACCGTGACCCCCGTCACGCACCGTTCCAATCGCTTGCCTTTGTGCTTATTGCTCGTCACCTTCTCGACCCATTCGATTGCCACGATCTCGAGAGGAGAAGTCACATGGCAGTTCTCGAGCACGACGGATCGGCTATCCATCTTGGCGCGGATACGACGATCGGCAGCGGGACGCAGGCCGTTCCGCGCATTCAGGGAAAGGACCTCGCGGCGCGCCACTTCGTCGTTCGCGTCGATCCGTCAGGAGGGGCAATGGTCGCCCCCAGCGGAGAATCGTGCGTCGTCACCGTCGACGGAATGCAGGTGCCCCGGTCAGGAACGCCGCTGCGCGATGGCGCCGTCATCGCCGCCGGGCAAGCGAAGTTCGTCTATGGCGCGGGGGAGCAGGCGCCCCAAGTCTCGCCGGCCGTGCCGAGCGGCGGCTATCTGATCGACACGACTTCGCGTCGCGCCTATCAATTGTCGCGCAGAACGGTGCAGATCGGCCGGGATGCCGGCGCAGGCATTGTACTCAAGGATCCAACCGTATCGCGATTCCACGCCGACGTGCGCAGCGAGGCGGGGGGCTACGTGCTCTACTCGTCCGGGGCGACCGGCGCTTTCGTCAACGAAGAGGAGGTTTCCCGGCCGCGGCTGCTGCAGAATGGCGACGAGGTCCGCATCGGACGCATAACGCTTGCGTTCACCACCATTGCCCCGCCGGGCATGAAGCTCCACACGCCGGGCGGCGCCGAAGAGTCGGCGATGACGCGCCGCTCCACCCAGCTCGACATGCGCGCCTACCGTGAAGAGAGCGGCAGTGGATCCCGATGGTCCTCCACCCCCGTCCTGCTCGGCGTCGTCTCGCTTCTGCTGGCGGCGATCGCGTTTCTGCTGCTGCAATAGAGAGCGGCGGGATGCCTGACGCCGGATATTCGGGCACCCCGCTTCCGCGGAAGCTGGGAGTGGCGCCCGGTACGACCGTCGCCCTGATCAACGCGCCCTCCGATTTCGCCACAACACTCGGCGCACCGGCCGACGTGACCTTGAGGACCGACGCCCGCGGGAAGTGGGACCTGCTGTTACTCTTCGTCACCAGTCGAGCCGAGCTCGCACGACGCCTCCCCGGAATCGTCAAGCGGCTCGAGAAGCGATCGTTCTGGATTGCCTGGCCAAAGAAAGCCTCCGGCGTGCAGACCGATCTCACCGAAGATGTGCTCCGTGAGCTCGCCCTACCGTTAGGCGTCGTCGACTACAAAGTCTGCGCGATCGACGCGACGTGGTCGGGACTCAAATTCGCCCGGCGGCGGTGAATTGGCAGGAGTCAGCTCATCGCGGTCTGCACGTACGAATTAGTAGCCGGCATCCATGTCGAAGGTTTATCCGGATCGTACGGATGATTTCGTGCTGTTAACAGGGGTCCGCGCAAGAGAACGATTACGCGGGTCTTCAGGCTTTCAAGTGGGCATCATGGATCGCGACCTCCAAGGGAGCAGATCCGGATGATCCGTTTCATCCTGATGCATCCTGCGAACCTTCGGCATGGATGCCGGCTACGAGTTCGGTCCGCCCGTGGCGTCCCGCTTCTCGCCCGCGACATCCCAAGAACGTCAGCCGTCAAACATCGCGAATGACGCGACAGGGATTGCCAGCTGCGAAAACGCCCTCCGGAACGTCGCGCGTCACCACGCTCCCGGCACCGATCACCGCGCGCGAGCCGATCCGCACGCCGGGCAGGATCATGGCGCCGCCGCCCACCCACACGTCCGAGCCGATTTCCACCGGCTTTCCGAATTCCTGTTGCCGTCGCAGGTCGGCGTTCATTGGGTGAACCGGCGTGTAGATCTGCACAGCGGGGCCAAAGAGACAAAAGTCGCCGATGCGCACCCGGCACACGTCCAGGACCACGCAGTTGAAGTTGAAGAAAACCCGCTCGCCGAGCTCGATGTTGGTGCCGTAGTCGCAGAAGAACGGGGGTTGCATCCACACGCTATCTCCGCCGGCGCCGAAAAGTTCGCGCAAAATGCCGCGCCGCCCTTCCTGATCGGCTTCACGGGTAGCGTTCAGGTCCTGGCAGAGGTCACGAGCCCTCGCGCGCGCTGCAACGAGCTCAGGATCGAGCGGATCGTACGGCTCCCCCGCCAGCATTTTCTGCCGCTCACTCGCCATTTAAGGCTCCTGGTGATGGGTTGCAGCGGACCCCTCGCTTCGCGTAGTCGGAAGGGGAAACGGGAAATGGGAAACGGGAAACGGGAAACGCGGCGGTTTTCCCGATTCCCAATTCCCGATTCCCGACCCCCGCTTCCCGATTCCCGCTCCCCGCGCCCCGCTTCCCGCTTCCCGCAATTTCGTTGACCCTCATTCTATAGCCGACTAACTTTATCCCACATGTCCGGCCCGCTCCGCTTCGACGCGGATCGACCCTCTTTTCGGGGATTTTCAGGCAGGACCGATGTATCGGGAGAAGGCATGAGCACATCGATCGAAACACTGGTCAATCGCGAATATCAGCACGGGTGGGTGACGGACATCGAGTCCGACACCGTGCCGCCCGGGCTAAGCGAAGATACAGTCAGGCTCATCTCGCTGAAGAAGAACGAGCCGGAGTGGCTGCTCGAGTGGCGCCTGAAAGCCTACCGCCGGTGGCTCACGATGAAGGAGCCGCACTGGGCGAACGTCTCCTATCCGGAGATCGACTACCAGAGCATCAGCTATTACTCGGCACCCAGGCAGGCCAAAAAGCTGGGGAGCCTCGACGAGGTCGACCCGGAGCTGCTCCGCACCTACGCCAAGCTCGGCATTCCGCTTAACGAGCAGAAGAGGCTGTCGGGCGTCGCCGTAGACGCGATCTTCGATTCCGTTTCCGTAGGCACGACGATGAAGGATGAGCTGGCCAAGCTCGGAATCATCTTCTGCTCGTTCGGCGAAGCTGTTCAGGAGCACCCGGAGCTCGTGCGGCGGTACCTCGGAACCGTGGTGCCGCATAGCGACAACTTCTTCGCCGCGCTCAACGCTGCGGTGTTCAGCGATGGCTCCTTTGTATACGTGCCGAAGGGCGTTCGCTGCCCGATGGAGCTCTCCACCTACTTCCGCATCAATTCGGCGAATACCGGTCAGTTCGAGCGCACGCTGATCATCGCCGATGAGGGTGCGTACGTCAGCTATCTGGAAGGGTGCACCGCGCCCAAGCGCGACACCAACCAGCTGCACGCCGCCGTCGTCGAGCTGATCGCGCTGGATGATGCCACGGTCAAGTATTCGACCGTTCAGAACTGGTATTCCGGCGACTCCGAAGGACTCGGCGGGATCTACAACTTCGTCACCAAGCGCGGCAAGGCGTTAGGTGCCCGCTCCAAGATCTCCTGGACACAGGTGGAGACAGGTTCGGCGATCACATGGAAGTATCCGAGCGTGATCCTCCAGGGCGACGACTCGACCGGCGAGTTCTACTCCGTGGCGGTGGTGAACAACCATCAGCAGGCCGATACCGGGACGAAGATGATCCACATCGGCAGGAACACGAAGAGCAACATCGTCTCGAAAGGCATCAGCGCCGGCCAGGGTAACAATTCGTACCGCGGCCAGGTGAAGGTGCTCCCGAAGGCCAGCGGTGCCCGCAACTACACGCAGTGCGACTCGATGCTCGTCGGGAACCGCTGCGGCGCGCACACGTTCCCGTATATCGAAGTTCAGAACAACACTGCCACCGTGGAGCACGAAGCCAGCACCAGCAAGATCGGCGAAGACCAGATCTTCTACTGCAAGCAACGCGGCTTGAGCGCCGAGCAGGCAGTATCGATGATCGTCAGCGGCTTCTGCAAGGAAGTATTCAAGGAGCTGCCGATGGAGTTCGCCCTCGAGGCGCAGCAGCTGCTCGGGATCACGCTGGAGGGGAGTGTGGGGTGAGGACGGCACTTGGAACTACGAACTACGCACTGCGCACTACGCACTACGCAACTGCGCATGGTTACGAGTGCAAGGAAGTAGTTCGTTTGTTGCGTAGTGCGTAGTGCGCAGTGCGTAGTTTTCTAAACATTCGGTTGCGCGAAGCCATTCGCCTCGCGCCCAGTCATCCGTCAGAGAGACAATGCTCGTTATATCGAACCTCCACGCCTCGATCGATGGCAAAGCCATCCTCCGCGGCATCGATCTCACGGTCAACGCCGGTGAAGTGCATGCGGTGATGGGGCCGAACGGCTCCGGCAAGAGCACGCTGGCGCAGGTGCTCGCCGGACATCCGGCATTCGAGGTCACCGAAGGCACGGTGCATTACGACGGCAGGAACCTTCTGGAGATGGAGCCAGAGGAACGCGCCCAGGCTGGTGTGTTTCTCGCCTTCCAGTATCCGGTGGAAATCCCCGGCGTCTCCAACTCCTACTTTCTCCGGTCGGCGTTCAACGAGATTCGCAAGGCGAACGGCCAGGAAGAGTTGGATCCGATCGAGTTCATGGACCGGATGGAAGAGAAGCTGAAGCTGGTCGACATGGATCTGGCGATGCTTTCGCGCTCGGTCAACAGTGGCTTTTCCGGCGGTGAGAAGAAGCGCAACGAGATTCTTCAGATGGCGGTTCTCGAGCCGCGCCTGGCGATACTCGACGAGACCGATTCGGGACTCGACATCGACGCGCTGCGCATCGTCGCCAACGGAGTAAACTCGCTCCGCCACCCGGACAAGGCGACGATCGTCGTCACCCACTACCAGCGCCTGCTGAACCACATCATCCCCGACCAGGTGCACGTCCTCGCCGGCGGACGAATAGTGCGGAGCGGGGGCAAGGAGCTCGCCCTCGAGCTCGAGGCCAAGGGCTACGACTGGCTTACGGCGGGGGCCGCGGCGTGACGCATTCGTATATCGAGGATTTCGCCACATTCGCTTCCAACGGCGGCGGGCAGGGCCCGGCTTGGGCGCCGGCGCTGCGCCGGTCGGCGATCGACCGGTTTGCATCGTTAGGATTTCCGACCCCGAAGAACGAGGATTGGCACTTCACCAGCGTCGCGCCGATCGTCGAGCGCGAGTTCCGCGCCGGTCCGGCCGAGTCGTCGAACATAACGCCCGCCGACCTGGCGCCGTTCATCTTCAACAGGCCGGAATGGCCGGCACTCGTCTTCGTCAACGGCCGGTTCGCCAGCGAGCTCTCCACGCTCGGCGCACTGCCGCGCGGCATCACAGTGAGCAGCCTCGCCAAGGCGTGGGAGCAGAATGAGCCCCTCCTCGCGCAATACCTGACGAAGCTGGCCACCTACGAGGAGCAGGCTTTCACGGCGCTCAATACCGCGTTCATGAAGGATGGGGCGCTGGTAAACATCCCGGCGGACACCGTGGTGGAGCTGCCGATCCATCTGATTTTCGTCTCCGATGCCAACGCGGCGAAGAGCGTTACCCACCCGCGCAATCTCATCGTCGCAGGCCGAAACTCGAAGGCGACGGTCATCGAGAGCTACGTCGCCGTTGGAGACGCCGCGTACTTCACCAATACCGTCACCGAGGCGGTCGTCGAAGACGGGGCAACCCTCACGCACTACAAGATTCAGCGCGAGAGCCAGCGCGCCTATCACGTGGGCACCGTCGACGTGCGTCAGGCACGCGACAGCCATTTCCTGTCGTTCTCCTTCGCCACCGGTGCGGCGCTCTCGCGAACCAACATCTACACGGTGCTCGAGGGTCCGGGATGCGGCGCGACGCTCAACGGCCTGTACATGGGCAGTGACCAGCAGCACGTGGATCACCAGACGCGAATCGAGCACGCCCAGCCGAATTGCTTCAGCCGCGAGCTGTACAAGGGCATTCTCGACGGCGC
>CAZPCC010000405.1:0-12212 GCA_964584905.1 uncultured Gemmatimonadaceae bacterium
GTCAGCTCGCCGTCGGGGACGTTCGCCGCGTACAGCACCGGCTTTGCGGTGAGGAGGGTAAGCGGAGCGAGCAGCTTTCGTTCTTCCGGCGTCAGGCCCGCTTGCCAGATCCCATGGCCTTGCGCCAGCGCCGCATAAGCCCGCTCTACCGCCGGGAGCTCGGCGGTGGCCTCCTTGTCCCCCGACCGTGCTGCTCGCTTGACGCGATCGAGGCGCTTCTCGACCGTCGCCAGATCGGCGAGGGCCAGCTCCATCTCGATGATCTCGCGGTCGCGTACGGGATCGACCGAGCCCATTACGTGCACCACATCCTCGTCCTCGAAGCACCGGACGACATGTACGATGGCGTCTGTCTCGCGGATGTTTGCGAGGAACTTGTTGCCGAGCCCTTCGCCGCCCGCCGCGCCCTTCACCAGCCCGGCAATGTCCACGAACTGCACCACTGCCGGCACCGTGCGCCTCGGCTTGACTATCTCCGCCAGCCTGCCAAGCCGATCGTCAGGCACCTCGACGATCCCGACATTGGGCTCCACGGTACAGAACGGATAGTTGGCCGCATCCGCTCCCGCCGCGGTCAGCGCATTGAACAGCGTGGACTTGCCGACGTTGGGGAGGCCGACGATACCGAGGGAAAGCATGCCTTACGCGGGATGCGCGACGCGCGACGAGCGACGAGGGAACAATGAAAAAACCACTCGCCTACGCGCGACGCGGATGGGATAGGAACGCATTATTGCTCCCGCGTCGCGCATCCCTCACGCAATGAACCACGGCGCCAGCACCAGACTCACCACCGACATGAGCTTGATGAGAATGTTCATCGCCGGGCCTGACGTGTCCTTGAACGGATCGCCGACCGTGTCGCCGACTACCGCCGCCTTGTGCGGGTCGGAGCCCTTGCCGCCGAGGATGCCGCCTTCGATCAGCTTCTTGGCGTTGTCCCAGGCGCCGCCGGCGTTTGCCATGAACAGGGCCATCATTACACCGGTCACCGTCGCGCCGGCGAGCAGGCCGCCTAGCGCCTCGATACCGACGAATTTGCCGACGACCACCGGAAGCAGCACCGAGGCCACACCGGGAACGATCATTTCGCGCAGCGCAGCCTTGGTGGAGATGTCCACGCAACGCGCAGAGTCCGGCTTGGCGGTGCCCGCCAGCAGTCCGGGGATCTCGCGGAACTGGCGACGCACCTCCTCGACCATCCCCTGAGCCGCACGCCCCACCGCCGTCATCGTTTGGGCGCCGACGAAGAAGGGCATCACGCCGCCGATGAACAATCCGATCACGACCCGCGGATCGATCAGGTTGATCCCCGTCTCGCGCAGGCCGACCGCGGACGCATAGGCGCTGAACAGCGCCAGTGCGGTCAGCGCCGCGCTCCCAATGGCGAACCCCTTGCCGATCGCGGCGGTGGTGTTGCCTAGCGCATCGAGTCCGTCGGTGATCTTCCGGACCTCGGGTCCCAGGTGCGACATTTCGGTAATGCCGCCTGCGTTGTCGGCAATCGGGCCGTAGGCGTCGACCGACATCGTCACGCCCACCGTTGCCAGCATGCCGACTGCCGCGATCGCCACGCCGTACAGCGATGCGAACTCGTGAGCCGCATACGTCGCCCCAACGATCAACAGCACCGGTACGATGCAGCTCTCCATGCCGACTGCCAGGCCGGCGATTATGTTCGTCGCCGGCCCCGTCTTGGACGAGTGTGCGATGCGGGTAACCGGCGGACCTGCCGTGTAGTACTCCGTCGCCAGACCGATCAGGATTCCGGCGATCGTTCCCGAAAGTACCGCCCAGAACGGCCCGTACGCCGACATCGCCGTTCCGGTCTGCGGATCGGACATATTCAGCGGCATTGCCCCCGTTATGAACCAGGCGAACACGAGGAACAGCCCCGCGGCGATGAACGTCGTCATGCGCAGCGCATTGGCCGGACTACCCTTGGCCAGTATGCGCATCATGAAGATTCCAATGATCGACGCGACCAGGCCGGCCATTGTGTAGGCGATAGGCAGCGACACCGCCGTGAACCGTGTGGAATCGGGGATCACCGTCGAAGTCGAGGCGAGGGCGACGGTCGCGATCACCGCTCCTACGTAGCTCTCGAAGATGTCGGCGCCGAGGCCGGCCACATCGCCGACGTTGTCGCCGACGTTGTCGGCGATCGTCGCCGGGTTGCGCGGATCGTCTTCGGGGATTCCTGCCTCCACCTTGCCGACCAGGTCGGCGCCGACGTCGGCGGCCTTTGTGTAAAGACCGCCGCCCACACGCGCAAACAGCGCGATCGAGCTGGCGCCCATCGCAAATCCCGAGATCACTTGGGCGAAGCTCACTATACCCGGGGTATCCGTCATGCCGCCGACCAGCCACAGGAAGACTCCACCGAGGCCAACGAGTCCGAGGCTCGCGACGCTCAACCCCATCACCGAGCCGCCGCCGAACGCTACGCGCAGCGCGGCGGTCTGCCCATGCGCCCTCGCCGCCTCGCTGGTGCGCACGTTGGCCTTGGTCGCCGCCTGCATTCCCGCGAACCCCGAGAGGATGGAGCAGAAGCCGCCGGCCAGATAGGCGACCGAGGTCTGCCAGCCGAGTCCGGGCGCCAATGCCAGGAAGACGGCGACGACGAACAGGAACGGCACCAGCACGAGGTACTCGCGCCGCAGGAACGCCATCGCGCCGATGTGGATCTGTTCCGCAAGATCCTGCATCACCTGCGAGCCGGGGGACTGCCTGACGACTCCTCGATAGGTGAGGAACGCCACGACCAGTCCGACCAGCCCGACCCAGAGTGCGTACGATGAGAGCGTGGACATGAAGTGGGGGCCTAGTGCTGTTGGGGTTCGCGATTGTGCGCGTTCATTGCGCGCTCGATTCCGTCGCGCAGCCACGTCTCGGTGGCGGCGACGAGAGTAGGCATGAGCGCGATCACTGCTTCACGCTCATGCGGCAGGAACTGGGAAAGAACGAAGTCAGAAAGGCCGCCGGCGCTTTGCCGCGGATCGTCAGGCGCGACTCCGATGCGCAATCGCGCGTACTCGCGCGAGCCGAGCACCTGCTCGATGTTCCGAAGTCCATTGTGTCCGCCGTGGCTGCCGCGCGCGCGCAACCGCAGGCGTCCCACCGGAAGGACGACATCGTCCACTATCACCAGAAGGTCGGTCGGCGCGGAGAAGGTGAGGCGGCGCAGGTAGGGAGTGAGGGCGGCACCGCTGAGATTCATGTATGTCTGCGGCTTCACGAGCCGCACCGACGTGGATCCCAGGCGGCCCCTGGCAACCAGGCTCCGGCCATCCATCCGCCACCCATCGAAGCGCCATTCCTCGAGCAGGCGGTCGACCACCCACCAACCGACGTTATGGCGCGTCCGCTCGTACTCACGGCCGGGATTCCCGAGGCCGACAATGACCTTCAAGCCCGGTCGCCGTCCGAACCTACTCGCCTTCCTCGCTCTCCTCGTCCTTCTTGCGGATCAATTCCGGCTCGGCGCCCGTGGCCTCTTCCTCCTCCACCGGCGCTGCCACTTCCTCTGCCACGCGAGGCGGCACGACCACGCAGATCGTCGTCTCGGGATCGTCCTGGACTTCGACTCCCTCGGGGAGATTGATGTCGGAAACGTGGAGCGAATCGCCGACATTGAGGGCGGAGACGTCGACGTCGAAGTGATTCGGAATGTTCGACGGGTCGACTTCGACGGTGAGCTCGCGCATCACCTGGTCGAGCGTGCCGCCGCTGAGGCGGACGCCCTCCGGAATTCCCACCAGAACGATCGGAATATCGACGGTCACCGTCTCACCGGCGACGAGCGCCTGGAAATCGACGTGCAGCACCTGACGCTTGAACGGGTGCCGCTGGATCTCGCGGATGAGTGTTCGGACGCTCTGCCCATCGAGCGTGAGCTCGACCACCGTGGTCTCCGCGGCATAGTGCTCGATGAGGCGATCGAAGTCGCGGCCATCGAGCACGAGCGGCTGCGGCTCGCGGTGATGGCCATAGAGAACGCCGGGAACATTATGCTGAGCGCGGAGCTTGCGAGCCACGCCCTTGCCTGTTTCGGAGCGAGGAGTGGCGGAGATGGTCGCGGTGGCCATGAGAATTGCGTTAGGTCGAGGACTGTTCGAACAGCGAGCTGATTGATTGATCGTCGTGCGTGTACTTGACGGCTTTGGCCAGCAACTCCCCCACTGACAGCACCCGCAGCTGCGGGAAGCGATGTGCCTGCGGGATGGCGACCGTATCGGTCACCGTCACCTCGGCGATAGGCGCAGCGGCCAACCGGCTGGCCGCCGGCCCCGACAACAGGGGATGCGTGGCACAAACGTAAATGTCCTGCCCACCCATGTCCTTCAGTACCCGTGCGGCGGCAGTAACCGTGCCCGCCGTGTCGATCATGTCGTCGGGGATCAGGCAATCCTTCCCCTCGACTTCACCGACCACGTTCAGCACTTCGGACACATTCTGCGCCGGGCGTCGCTTGTCGATGATGGCGAAGCTCGCGTTCAACCGTTTTGCGAACCCTCTCGCCATCTTCGCCGAGCCCACATCAGGGGCCACGACCACCAGGTCCTTCAGCTGTTTCTTTCTGTAATGCGACGTGAACACCGGCGCCGCGTAGAGGTGATCGACGGGAACATCGAAGAACCCCTGCAGCTGGTGCTGGTGAAAATCGATTCCCAGCACCCGGTCGGCTCCCGCCTTCACGATCATGTTCGCCAACAACTTTGCCCCGATCGCCACCCGCGGCTGGTCCTTTCGATCCTGTCGCGAGTAGCCATAGTACGGCATAACGCACGTCACACGCGCCGCCGACGCCCTTCGTGCCGCATCGATCAGGAGCAGCAGCTCCATGATGTTTTCGGCCGGTGGATTCGTGGGCTGCACAATGAAAACATCCTGCCCACGCACGTTCTCGTCGATGCGGACGAAAATCTCGCCATCGGCGAACCGGGACACCGTGCACCGTCCGAGATCGATCCCCAGACAGCGCGCAACTTCTTCGGCCAGGCCCCGATTTGCCGTACCGGAGAGCAGCTTTAGCCCGCGTCGCGGGACGACCAACTCATCCATTACTTAGCCTTGAAACGTAGGCAAGAGGTGGGGAAAGATCAACCGAATGAGACTGCTAGGGTCGCGGGTTGGGGGTCGAGGGTCGAGCAAACAATCTGCAACGAGGTCCGCCACCCGCCCCACAACCCCCGACCCCCGTCCATTGCCCCCGGTGGATTCGAACCACCATTCTCGGATCCAAAGACCGATGTCCTGCCATTGGACGAGGGGGCAATCACAGCACTGAAAGCTAGGCCGCCGCGGACACATCCTCAATGATCAGCGTCCACTTGGCGCGGCCCGCTCGCGGGAAGGGCCCTTGGGGCCGGTTGCCTGCGACAGCGTTCGCGACAGGATCACCCGCGCACCGCATCGTATGTTCGTCAGGTCCGGGATGGAGTCGCCGAACACTCCGAATACGGCGGACCCCGAGCCACTCATCAGCGCGGGCGAGGCCCCGAGCGCGCTCACGGTTTCCAGCAACAGGCCTATGTCGGAATGTCGCGAGCGCACAGCGGCCTCGAAATCGTTCTGCGCGAGCGCCGCGAGTTCCGGCCAGTCAACGAACTGGTCGGCGCGCCAAAGCCGCGGCGCCGGCGCGGGTGTTTCGCTACCGGCATCCAACCACGCATAGGCATCCGCCGTCGAGATTGCAAATGGCGGCACGAGCAGTATCACGGGCCGCGACGGCGGGGGATCGAGCGCCAGCATCCGTTCGCCTCGCCCCCACGCCAGCGCCATCACCGCGCTCGAAGCAAGGAACGGCACATCAGCTCCGATGGTCGCCGCCAGCCCGAGTAATGCATCGTCAGGCAGCGGACTATCGGAGAGCGCGTTGAGGCCCCGCAGCACCGCCGCCGCGTCGGCGCTCCCACCACCAAGCCCCGCGCCAATGGGGATACGCTTCTGGATCTCGATCTCGAACCCATCGGGCCCGCCCGCTTCGCGTAGCGCCATTGCCGCGCGATACGCAAGGTTACGCTCCATTGGACCGACATCGTCGCCGCGGCAATCCACCGTCCGGCCGGCGACGCCGGTGCGCACCACGACTTCGTCGGCCAGCGCCAGGCGAAGAAAGACCGTCTCGATCTGGTGATAGCCTGACGCTTCGCGGGCAAGGATGCGCAGGTACAGGTTTACCTTGGCGTGCGCCAACACCCGCACCTCGCGCCCGCTCACGACGCCGCGCGAGCCTCGTCAGGCACCGCCGGCCCCTGCGTCTCGCTGCGGATCTGCCCGATCCGTATCCCCATTCGCACGAAGTACCAGCCGCCGATCAGCGTTATGGGAATGAAAGACAGCAGGTGGTAGCCGATCGCCCAGGTGATCGCCAGGTCGGCGGAGATGCCGTACACCGAAACGAGCGTCCACCGCGCGGCTGCCTCGAACACACCGAAGAATCCCGGCGCTTGCGGAATGGCGACGCCAACGACGATCACCCCCTGGACCAGCAGCGCGGCGAAGTACGACGCTTCGATGCCTACGGCCTTGAAGCCTATCCAGAACGCCAACGCGCTCACCATCCAGTGCACCAGCGTCCAGAGAAACACGGCGGCAAACCGCGCCGGGCTTCGCAGCACGCTCAACCCCGAGGCGAACGCCACTAGCATGTCGCGCCCACGGGCTTCGAACCGCGGCGCCACGCGGCGCGTGACCGCTTCGTACCAGCGGATCATCGTGTCAGGCAGGAATACCAGCACGTACAGGGCGCCGAGAAATACCACGGCGAACAGCGTTCCCAGTCCCAGGGTTTGCGCCAGGCGATCCGACACGTCGGTACTGGCCGATGGCAGAGACGGATCGAGCAACGCGACGACCATCAGCGTCATCACCACCACGGCGTCGAAAGCGCGGTCTACGGCCAGCGACGCGAAAGACGCGGAGAAGGGAATGCGCGGCTCTTCGCGTGTGAGCGCGTAGGCGCGGGCCAGCTCGCCCACCCGCGCCGGTACCACGTTGTTCACCATCATCCCGATGCATGTCGAACGCCACAGCGCACCGAGCTTCACGTCAGGCACGACCGGCTGGAGAATGACCCGCCAACGAAGCGCGCGGAGCGGAAAGGTAAGGGTCGCTACCGTTGCGGCGAGCAGCATCAACCCGAGGCTCGATTGCCGCAGGTGCGTCATTACGCTCGAGGGGCTGATGTCGTGCAGCGCCCAATACAGGAATGCCGCGCTGAGCACGATACCCAGCACTCCCCGCCAGTTCATTCGCATTCAATCACTCGCGAACGAGGTCGAGCAGTGCGAACAGTTCGTCCAGGGCCTCGGGAGGCGGGGATGCGCCGCCCGCCTTGATCTCGTCGCGCAGTTCGCGCGCCCGTTTCAACGCGGAGTCGCCGCGGTAGAGCAGTGTCTCGATAGGCACCACGCGTTCCTGCGCCAACGGAACCGGCTTGGCCAATGGCCGCTGCTCCAGGTCGTCGAACCCGCTGATGCCGCTCTGAAGCAGATCGCGCAGCTCCAAGCCGGTGGGCGTGGGGCTGCGCGGATGCGGCGCCGGAACGCGCTCCTCCCTGTCCTTCTCTTCCTTTGCCGGCGCTTCCTCGACGGGCCGGCCCACGCGATCGTGCAGGGTGCTCCGCGGAAGCTCAGGGTCGGCGAGCGCCTCCGCGGCCGCGTCGAGCGAGGCCAGCGTGTCGGCATCCCGCTTCGCCACCGCCCGCTCCCAGGCTCCGAGCGCGCCGGCTACCGCCGTTTCACCAAAGCTCCGGGCCGTTTCGGCAAGCGAGCCGAACGCGCGTTCGAGCGCCCGCCATCCGCGGTCGCGCTCCGACTCGTCAGGCGCGCGTCGCAAATCTCCGATCACGCGCCGCGCGTGTTCGGCAAGGCTCACGACCTCGATCCTGAACCGTTCGGCAGCCGAGGTGGGGGGGGACGCGGAGGCATCGACGACTGTTGGGCCGTCATCTCGGTAGAAAAGCTCATCGATCGCGACTATTCGCTCGGCCGGCCCGGTGGGTCCGGCGCCTTCGAACTGCTGGGCGACGTCGCGGAGCGAGCGCTCGGCGCCTTCCGCGTCACCATGCTCGAACAGGCCGGCCGCCGTTCCTAACGCCGAGGAGGCCCACCGCAGCTGCCCACGCGTATCCTCGGTCGGAGTCGCCCCTTCGGCCAGCGAAGCTGCCATCTCGCCAAGGCCGGATACGACGCGCGAGAGCACCGGAAACTCACGAAGAAGCGCGACTCCGCTGAGCACCCGCACATCGTGCAGAAGCGCGCCACGAACCGCCGGATCGCCAGGCTGTGCGGCCACCCTGGAGAGGGTAGCGGCGAGCTCCCGCGCCTTGAGCGCTAGATAGGCGCGCCCGCCCGCCTCGGTCGCCGCCTGAACCGTCGCACTCGGTGTGGGCGACCGCGGCACTAGTCCGTCGAGCGCTTCGGCGCACGATTTGGCGCGCTGATCGTCCGCCTCCTTCCACTGACGAACGTTGCGCACGAGGATGCGCAGGTCGTCGATCGTCGCCGTCAGCGCCGATTGGACGTGGGGGGCCCAGGAGAGACGCCCTTCCCGGAATGCGCGGGCACACTGCTCGAGCGAGGTTGCGACCGTGGTGACCCCGGTCTGGCGGTACATCACCGAATTGCCGCGCAACGCTCGTGTGAGGCGCACGAACGCGTCACGGTTCGGTCCGGTAGAGCCGGCCGAGCCGAACAGGGAATCGAGGCCGTCGATGTAGCCCGAGGCCTCGAGGATGAAAAAGTCCAGCGCCGATGTATCCGAAGCCATTTCTACTCCGAAACCAGGTGCGGGCGAATGTACGCGCCCCACGTCCACACGGTCAACGCACCCTGGAGCGCGCCGCATCCATTGCCGCACGCATCTCGCGCACCGCGGCCTCGAGTCCCACGAAAACCGCGCGGCTGACTATGTGATGTCCGATGTTCAATTCCTCTATCTCGTCGATGGCCGCCACCGCACCCACATTCGCGACGGTCAGTCCATGCCCCGCATGCACCGCCAATCCCAGCGCCCGGCCGGCCTGCGCGGCTTCGTGCAGCGCGGCAACCTGGGCATCGCTGGAGTGGTTGGCGTACCGGCCGGTGTGCAGCTCCACGGCATCCGCGCCGAGTTCGTGCGACAACCTCACCACGCTCGAGTCCGGATCGATGAACAAGCTGGTTCGGCAGTTCGCGCGCTTCAGCCTGGCAAGACCTGTGCGGAGCGCCATCGGGTCACGAGTCAAGTCCAGTCCGCCCTCGGTTGTGATTTCTTCTCTGCGCTCGGGAACGATGGTGACCTGAAACGGTCGCAGCCGCTCGGCGATGGACAGCATCTCCTCGGTGAGCGCCATCTCGAGGTTGAAGACAGTTCTGACCGATGTTGCGATACCTTCGACGTCGTGGTCCTGAATATGCCGCCGATCTTCGCGCAGGTGCGCGGTTATGCCGTCAGCGCCGGCCACCTCGCATGATCGAGCGGCCTCGACCGGGTCCGGCTCGGTTGCCCGTCGCGCCTGCCGTAGCGTTGCAACGTGATCGACATTGATGTAAAGCCGCTGGTGGGTTGCTGGCATATTTTCCCGCCATTAGGTTCGCCTTCGTCCCCTTGTGGAGTCCCTCGTGAAGCAAATTCTCGCTGTCGTGCTCGCCGGAATGCTCGCCGGATGCGCGAGTCAGCCGCAGCAGGTAGACACCGGATATCCGGGGAGCACCCCATCGGTGACCACCACGGAAGCCGGCGCAGCCAACCCGCGAGCAGCTGTCGATCGATTCCTCGATACCATCAAACGCCAGGACATTCAGGCGACCTCGATGGTGTGGGGAACGGACAAGGGCCCGGCTCGCGACCAGATGACGCGTGATTATCAGGAGAAAGCAATCATAATCATGCAATGCTACCTGGCGCACGATGACTACCGTATTGTGAACGACGCACCCGGACTGTCCGGCAAACGCGTCTTTCAGGTAACCCTCGTCAATTCGCAGCGTGAGCGGACCACACCGTTCACCGCCGTTGAGGGGCCGAGAGGCCGGTGGTTCGTCGAGAGCGCGGAGCTGGATCCCGTCAAGGATTTCTGCCGCAATCCTCCGCAGAACTAGGGGTTGTTTCAGGTTCCACCGATCTTCGGGGGCCCGAGCAGGGGAACGCCGACGGCAGGCGGGGCATTAGTGTTCTGAAAGTTCGATGAGTACGCCCGCCGTGGACGAAGGGTGCAGGAACGCAATCCGCTTTCCCTCTGCACCTATGCGTGGCGTCTCATCGATCAGGCGAATCCCGGCGGCGCGACACCTGTCGAGCGTGGCATCCAGATTGTCCACCGAAAAGCAGATGTGATGGATGCCGGGACCGCGCCTTGCAATGAATCGACCGATGGGAGAGTCATCGGAGCGCGATTCCAGTAGCTCGACGAGCGAGTCACCGGCCTCGACGGCGGCAATACGCGCCCCGTCAGCGTCGTTGAGAGTGCGCTCAGGCATGTCGAGCACATCACGATAGAACGGAAGCAGCTCGTCGAGCAGTTGCACCGCGATGCCAACATGGGCGATGCGCGTGCCGCGGCGAGGAGTCGAAGTCATTGAAGCGCTCTCCTGGTGTTCGGAGGGCATAAACTTAACGGACCGGCGGGGAGTGAACGGCCCGTCACGGAGGTATGGCATGTCTAACGCGGTTGCGGTCTCCGACGAGACCTTTCAGGCGGAGATCGAGGAGCACGTGGGACTGGCGGTGGTGGACTTCTGGGCGGAATGGTGCGGCCCCTGCCGCGTGATTGCGCCGTCGCTGGATCAGCTCGCCGCCGAGTACACGGGCCGCGCGAAGGTTACCAAGCTGGACGTCGATGCAAATCAGCGGACTGCCATGAAATACAACATTCGCTCGATTCCGGCCGTGCTATTCTTCAAGGATGGCAAGCTGGTCGATCAGGTGATCGGCGCTGTTCCCAAGCAGCACCTCGATACAAAGTTCAAGCAGCACGCCGACTGAAGGCCTGGCGGTAGCGATCCAGCGGGAGCGGGGGAGAAGCGCGTTCTCTTCCGTTCCCGCTTGCACATCGGAGGTATGAGTGAGCGAAGCCCCTCCCGCGGGCGTGCTGTTCATCGTGAGCACTCCGATCGGCAACCTCGGAGACATGTCGTTTCGCGCAGTCGAGACGCTCAAGGAAGCCGACACCATTCTCGCTGAGGATACCCGCCATACACGGCATTTGCTGGATCATTACGGAATCAGCACGCCAATGGAGGCGTACCATGAGCATATTGAGGCGCGGGCTGCGCCGCGGCTTGTCGAGAGGCTCCGTGGCGGGGCTCGACTGGCGCTGGTGACCGATGCAGGCACGCCGCTCGTGTCAGATCCTGGAGCGCGGTTGGTAGCGGCGGTGCGCGAGGCGGGACTTCGCGTGGTGCCGATCCCGGGGGCCTCAGCGGTTCTCGCCGCGCTCGTGGCCTCAGGCTTTGCCGGTGGACCTTTCACCTTCCTTGGATTTCCGGAGCGTAAGGGCCCGCAAAGGCGGGCGTTGCTTGCCGCCGCAGTAGAGTGTCTACATCCGAGCGTGCTGTACGAAGCGCCGGGCCGCGTGTCCGGGACGCTCGCGGAATTGGTGGCGTCAGGGGCTGGTGAACGGCGAGTCGTAGTGGCGCGAGAGTTGACCAAGCAGTTCGAAGAGCTGCGCAGCGGAACGGTGGGGGAACTCGCGACGTATTACGAGGCAGCCCCGCCGCGAGGAGAAGTCGTGATCGTACTCGAAGGTGCAACGGTCGTCGCACCCAGCGAAGATGCCATGCGCGAACGCGCTCAGGCATTGCGTGCCGAAGGACTGACGGCGCGGGATGTCGCACGGGCGATCGTTTCCGAGTTCGGTGCGGCACGCAACGTTGCCTATCGCGTGGCACAGGAATCATGAAAGCGTACAGGCTCGTTCTGCTGGCGCTGGTTCTGGCCGGTGCCGCCGGGTTCGGAGCGGAAACGTCACGGCTGGCGGTGGCGCGGCTGCAGTACGACGGCGGCGGTGACTGGTATGCCAATCCATCAAGTCTGCCTAACCTCATTCAGGCGATCCGCGAGCGCACCACCTTTCGGGTGGAGCCCACCGAAGCACGCGTCACGCTCACCGACGACCGGCTATGGGACTATCCGTTTGTCCACGCAACCGGCCACGGCAACATGAGATTCAGCGACGTGGAGATAGGCAGGCTGCGCGAGTACCTGACGCGGGGCGGTTTTCTGCA
>CAZPCC010000406.1:0-1630 GCA_964584905.1 uncultured Gemmatimonadaceae bacterium
ACGCCGGCGGCCGAGATCCTCGAGCAGGAGTTCGACGGGTTCTTCGTCTCGAACGGGCCGGGCGATCCGGAGGCGGTCGGGCACGCGCTGGAGACGATACGCGCGCTGGGCGAGCGAGGTACGCCGGTGTTCGGCATCTGCCTCGGCCACCAGCTGGTCGCGCGCGCGTTCGGCGGAACGACATTCAAGCTGCTGTACGGGCATCGGGCAGGGAACCATCCCGTCCGCAGGATGAGCGATGGCGCCGTCGAGATCACCGCTCAGAACCACGGCTTCGCCGTGCGGCGCGGGAGCACACCGGAGGCCGTGGAAGGTGCGCCATCGCTGCGCGTGACGCACGTGAATCTGAACGACCAGACGATGGAGGGGCTGGAGCATCGGGAGCTGCCGGTATTCAGCGTCCAGTATCATCCGGAGGCGGCGCCGGGCCCCCACGACTCGCGCTATCTGTTCGACCGGTTTACGGCCGCAATGGGGTCCGGGAGTCGAAATCCTTGACTTTCCGGCCGGTCACTTCTAAGCTATTTGCCCGTACCTTAACGACATACAAGCTTCCGCGGCGGTAAATCGCGTGTCCCGGCGGTCGGTAATAACAACCCTCGCCGTAGCGGTCATTTCGCTCATGACCGTTGCCGGTGTAGTGCTCGCGGTGGTCTTCGCACTGCGCGGCGGCCAGGGTCTCTCGCTGGGCGGCCGGATCGCGGTGCTGGATGTCGAGGGCATCATTGATGACGACCGGGAGTTCCTGGAGGACCTGCGGAGGTTCCGCGATGACCCGTCCGTACGGGGTTATGTCATCAATATCAACTCGCCCGGCGGCGTGGTTGCTCCCTCGCAGAGCATCTACGAGGAGCTGCGGCGGATCCGCGATGAGGACGAGTTGCCGGTCGTCGCGTCGATCGGCGGGGTTGGTGCCTCTGGCGGCTACTACATAGCGCTGGCGGCGGACTCGATTTTCGCACTGCCCGGCTCGATCACGGGGTCGATCGGCGTGATCATGGAGATTCCGGACGCGAGCGAGCTGATGGCGAAGGTCGGCGTCCGGATGCAGACCGTGATGAGCGCGGAGCACAAGGATGTCGGGTCGCCGTTCCGGCCGCTGGGCGAGGGTGATCGCGCGATACTGGATTCGCTGGTACTGGACGTTTACGCACAATTCGTCGATGTCGTCGCGGTGGAGCGAAACCTGGAACGTGCTGTGGTCGAGCAGGTCGCCGATGGGCGTATCCTGTCCGGTCGCCAGGCTCTGGAGCGGCGTCTGATCGATGCGCTGGGCAACCGCCGCAATGCGCTTGCGGCGGCCGGTCGCATGGCGGGGCTGGGCGAGGATCCACGGATCGTGCGACCGCCGGAAGACCGTGTCACGGTGTGGGACCTGATTCTCGGCCGCGGCGCGGCCCGCGTTCTGGGCCGGCTGGCGGCGCCGCTGGATGCGAATCCGGCGCCGAGCGTGAAGTACGTCGTACCCTGGTGACCCGGCCGAACGGTCCGGGTGAAGGCAGGCACAGACTGGGACCGGGACTGAACCCGGCCCGCACTACTCAAGGCAGGGAGGAACCATGACCAAAGCCGACCTCGTCGAGCAGGTGGCTGAGGCGATCGGCCCGGGGATCACCAAGAAGGATTGCGC
>CAZPCC010000407.1:0-6307 GCA_964584905.1 uncultured Gemmatimonadaceae bacterium
AACTCTCCATTGTGCACCACCTGCTTCTCCTCCACGCCACCAATCGCCAGTATCCCCGCCTCGGGCGGATTGATGATCGCCGTGAAGTGCTCGATGCCGAACATCCCGAGGTTGGATACCGTGAACGTCGCGCCCGTGTACTCGTCAGGCTTGAGCTTGCGGTCGCGCGCGCGCTTGGCGAGCGCCTTGGCCTCGGCCGATATCTCGCTCATTCGCTTGACGTCGGCATCGCGGATCACAGGCGTGATGAGGCCCTCGTCGATGGCGACAGCCATGCCGAGGTGCACGCGGTTGAAGTAGCGCATCTTGTCGCCCAGCCAGTGCGCGTTCACCTCGGGATGCATAGCGAGCGCGGTGGCGGTTGCTTTCATGATGATGTCGTTGAACGACACCTTGAACTCGTCGCTTACCGCCGCCATGGCAGTGCGCATCTCGGAAGCGCGCTCCATGTCGAACTCGGCGGTCAGGTAGAACGTCGGAATGGGGCCGAGGGACTCCGCCAGCCGCTTGGCGATGGTCTTCCGCATCTGCGAGAGGGGCACATCCTCGTACTCCTCTTCGCGCGAGACGCGACGCGCCGGTTGCGCGGCGGCAGGTGCAGCTGCTGCGGCACCGCCGCTCTCCACCGCTGCTTCTATGTCGCGCTTGACGATGCGACCCCCGGGTCCGCTCCCCTGCACCCGCCCGAGATCGAGCCCCTGTTCACTTGCCAGGCGCCTGGCGAGTGGCGATGAGCGGACGCGCTCGCCATCCCCGCGCGCAGCCGGCGCCTCCGCAGTGTCAGCCGCCTCCCCTCGCTTGGCGGCCGGAGCGGGCTTCTCGCCTGATTCCTTCTTCGCGGGCGCCGACTTCCGGGCTGGTTCTGCCTCGTCCTCGGCACCCTCGGCATCCTCATCCGCAGGCTCTTCTTCGGCCGACTCCTTCTTCTCCGGTTCCTTCTTCTTCTCGTCGGCTGCAGCCCCGTTCCCACCCGGCGCGCTGGCCAACAGCTCGTCTATGTCCTCGTCAGCCGCGGCGATTACGCCGATGAGCTGCCCCACCGGCGCGGTATCCCCCTCACCGGCGATTCTCTTGCGCAGCACCCCTTCGCCGCGCGCGACGAGCTCCATCACCGCCTTGTCGGTCTCGACCTCGGCCAGCGTGTCGCCGCTCTTTATCTGATCGCCCTCGTTCTTGAGCCACTTTACGAGTCGCCCTTCTTCCATCGTGGGCGAGAGCGCTTCCATTACGATTTTAGTGGACATGGCGAGAGAAATGTGATCGGATTCTGGTAACGTCAAAATTGCGAAGTGCGAATTGCGAAACTCATCGGCGACTTTACAGCGGTTGCACGCGAGAAGAACTCGATTCCACCGCCGTCCTTTCTCTTTCGCAACTCGCAATTCGCATTTCAGTCCTGCACTCTAATCGAGGTACATAACCTTCTTCACCGCCGCTACTATCTTCCCGGCGTCCGGCTTTACCGCGCGCTCGAGGTTCTTGGCGTAAGGCATCGGGACGTCCACCTGGTGAACGCGAAGCACGGGGGCGTCGAGGTCGTCGAAGCAGTCGCGCTGAATTGCGTCGACGAGTGACGCGCCGATTCCCGAAGTATTCCATCCTTCCTCCGCCACCACCGCACGGTTGGTCTTGCGGACCGAAGTTACGACGGTCTCCGTATCGAGTGGGCGGACGGTGCGCAGATCCACCACTTCGACCTCAATGTCTTCCTTGGCCAGCTGCTCGGCCGCCGCGAGCGCGGCGATCACCATCTTGCCGTTGGCTACGATGGTGGCATCGGTACCCTCGCGTTTCACCTCGGCGACACCTAACGGGATGACGTAATCGTCCTCCGGCACCTCGCCCTTGGTGTTGTACAGCATCTCCCCCTCGAGGAAGCACACCGGATTGTCGTCGCGGATCGCGGCCTTGAGCAGTCCCTTGGCATCGTGCGGGGTAGCCGGGGTCACCACCTTGAGGCCGGGAATGTGGGACAGCCACGATTCCCACGCCTGCGAGTGCTGCGCCGAAAGCTGGAGCGCCGCGCCGTTGGGACCGCGGAAAACCATCGGCATCGGGAACTGCCCGCCCGACATGTAAAGCATCTTGGCCGCGGAGTTCACCACCTGATCGAGCGCGAGCAACGCGAAGTTCCAGGTCATGAACTCGATAACCGGCCGGAGCCCTACCATCGCCGCGCCGACTCCCACGCCGGCGAAACCCAACTCGGTGATGGGCGTGTCCACCACGCGCATTTCACCGAACTCCTGCAGCAGCCCGCGGGACACCTTGTACGCGCCCTGATAGACGCCAACCTCTTCGCCCATCAGGAAGACGCGGTCGTCGCGCTGCATCTCTTCGCGCAGCGCCATGTTCAGCGCATCGCGGTAGGTCATCACGGCCATGGTCGTCGCCTCAGCTCGTCGTGTCCACGAGCACATCCTCGTACAGCGACTCCAGCGGCGGTTCCGGGCTCTGTTCGGCGAACTCGTAGGAGTCTTCGACGATTTTCCGGACTTCCTGATCCATTTCGGTCATCTGCTCATCAGTCCACCCATCCTCCTCTTCCATCAGATCGCGCAGAACGGTGATCGGATCACGCTTCATGTGCTCTTCCAGCTCCTCCTTGGTGCGGTAGGTGCCGCTCACCGCATCCGACATCGAATGGCCCATGAATCGATAGGTGCGCATCTCGAGCAGCGTCGGCTCGCTCTCCGTGCGGGCCCGCTCGATTGCGCGCGCTGCCGCCTCACGAACCGCGATGATGTCCTGTCCATCCACCACCTCGTTGGGCATGTCGTAGGAGCACGCCCGCTCGGCGATGTCGTTGATGGCCGATGCACGCTCGAGAGCGGTGCCCATTCCGTAGCGGTTGTTCTCGATGACGTAGATCACCGGCAAACGCCAGAGCGCGGCCATATTTAGAGCTTCGTGAAAGGCCCCGTTGTTCACCGCCGCCTCGCCGAAGAAGCAGACGCAAACCTGATCGCCGCCCCGGTACTTGATGGCGAACGCGACACCTGTGGCGATCGGAAGGTGTCCGCCAACGATGCCGTGACCGCCGAGGAAGTTCTTCTCGCGGTCGAACAGATGCATGGAGCCGCCCTTGCCCTTCGAGCATCCGTCGGAGCGTCCGAACAGCTCCGCCATGATGGTCCGGGCAGTCATGCCGCGTGCCAGTGCCTGTCCGTGATCGCGATAGCTGGTGATGATGTAGTCGTCGTCGCGCAGCACCGAGATGACTCCGGTACCGACCGCCTCCTGCCCAATGTAGAGATGGCAGAAGCCGCCGATCTTGCCTAACGCATACGCCTCGGCAGCCTTCTCCTCGAACCGCCGCTCGAGCAGCATGGTATGGAGCAACTCGCGCCGCGTCGCCGTATCATTGGCTGGTGCAGCGCTCTTTGCGCCATTACCTCGCGCGACATTGCGCTTTTTCGCGCTGCTGCCGCGCCTCGAGCTGCGGCTCGCTTCAGTCTTTTTCGTCGCCATTGGCGTTCATTGCACTCATTTTCGTGGTTCGTACCCAACCCAACCCCAACCCACAACCCCCGACCCCCGACCCCCACCACCCCTCACCCCGCATTCATCGCCACAACCTGCTCCCACGCATGATAGCTCGACCGCACCAGCGGCCCGCTCTCCACGTGCCGGAACCCCATCGACATCCCCTCTTCCCGAAACATGAGGAAGTCGTCAGGCGTCACGTAACGGTCGAGCGCTATGTGGCCGGCGGAAGGGCGCAGGTACTGCCCCAGCGTGAGGATGTCCACATCCACCGTCCGCAGGTCGCGCATCGTCGCCAGTATCTCCTCGTTCGTCTCCCCCATGCCGAGGATCATCCCCGTCTTGGTGGGGATGTCCGGCGCTATCCGCTTGGCAAAACGGAAAATCTCCAGCACCCTCGGATAACGCCCACCCGGCCGGCACCGCTTGTACAGCCGCGGGACCGTTTCGGTATTGTGGTTGTAGATGTCGGGGCGCGCTTCGAGCACGGCGCGAATGCTGGCTTCATTCCCCTGGAAATCGGGGACCAGCACCTCGACCGAGCAGTCAGGCAGCTGCGCCTTTATCTGCCGAATTGTCTCGGCGAAGATGGAGGCGCCGAAGTCAGGCAGATCATCGCGGTCTACCGACGTAATGACCGCGTGCTGCAGCCGCAGCTCGGCCACCGCCGCAGCGACTCGCGATGGTTCGGTGATGTCGTACTTGGGCGGCCGTCCGTGCGAGACCGCGCAGTAGGCACAGTTCCGCGTGCAGACGTCGCCCAGAATCATGAACGTCGCGGTGCCATGCTCCCAACACTCGCCCACGTTAGGGCAATGCGCCTCTTCACAGACAGTGTGCAGATCGAGCTCGCGCATCAAACCGCGGAGGCGCAGAAAGTTGGGGCCTCCCGGCGCCTTGACCTTGAGCCACGATGGCTTGCGCTCGGGCAGCGCCGAGGCGCTGTGTTTTCCCATGATCTGGTAGAGCGTGTCGGGCATAGCGACGGGACTGGGAGGATCGATGTGACTGGGCGTGTGGTGGGCAAAGCTCGATCGAACTGCCAAAGCTACCGAAGCTGCTGAGAGATTGGTAGCGTGCATGGATGCCAAAAACCGTCTTTCAGGCAGTTAGATGGTTACTAATCTGCCCTGCCTCTCTGGTGCACCATTGGGTTGGATGTCGTTCAGGATTCCGCTCTTTACCGCGGGGGTCGCGAAGGTCGCGCGGAGGACGCGAAGGGTTTCGAGAGCCGCGTCCGCAAGCGTGCGGTCCTCTGCGCTCCTCCGCGCCCTCTGCGGTAAAAATGCTGTTGACTTCACCTCCTGAGCGTACGACGCCAGCGTGCCACTCAAGTCCTGGTAAAGCCTCTAGCCAGGAGCAAAGCGCTGAGGGCTGAACGGCGCCAGGTCCGCTTCCGGTTCCTCGCCGAGTGCCAGCGCCGCGACGCACTCGCCGGTGAGCGGTGCGAGCAGAATGCCGTTCCGAGAATGCCCGCAGGCATAGATGAGTGCCGGGTTCCCGGGATCCGCGCCGATTATCGGAAGAAAATCAGGCGTGACCGGTCGCAGCCCACTCCACGAGCGGCTCACCGACGAATCGACAAGCGCTGGTACGACCACCCGGGCGGCGACACGCAGGCCCCTCAGCGCCGCCTCCGTAGTGCCCGTTTGGAAGCCCACCCGTTCCATGGTCGCGCCGACGAGCGTGGTACCGCTCCGCGGCACGAGATAGACGTCCGGCGCGTAGACGGCATGCTCGATCGGGCAGCCGGTGAGCGCCAGCATCTGCCCTCGCAAAGGCTCGACGCGCAGCGGGGCGGGGAGCCCGCGGATCTCGTTCACCCAGGCACCGGCAGCCATCACAATGCGATCGACCTCGAACCGGGCCGTTCTGGTGACTACGGCGGGGTGAAGTCCGTGCGGCACGATTCGCACGACCTCGCCCTCAACGAGGCGCACCATGTGTTCCCGAAGCAGCCGTTGGCGCAACGCTTCGATAAGCGCGACGTTATCCACCGCTCCGTCGTCCTTGTGCAGCAGCGCGCCCGCGGCTTCAGCAAGATCCGGCTCGAGCACATGAAGTATGTCAGGGTCGAGCCAGGTCGATTGCGCGGACGCAAGGCCGCGCAAGTGCAGGGCGGAGCGCTCGTCAGGCGCGAGTTCCACGACGCCATTGCGGAGCAGCATTATCTTGATGCCGGTCGCCTCCTGCAGCGCGCTGACCCACGCGGGAAACATGTCGCGAGAGGCGACGCCGAGCGTGCGGGCAGCGGTGTCGTTGGACTCGATGTGGGGGGCGAGCATTCCGGCGGCGGCGGGTGACGCTGCCCCGGCATGGGTTTCGCCTACGAGCAAAACGCGAGCGCCACGCGCGGCCAGGGCGGCCGTGCAGGAGAGGCCGATTACGCCGCCGCCAATGACAGCGATCAGTGGTCTATCGGACAACGCGAAAGCATGAAACCGGCGCGCGGGGGCGCGCGTAGTGGGGACAGCACCGTCATGGAGACACACAACATGTTTCGCACCATCTTCGCAATCGGCATCATGGCCCTTCTCGGGCTGTTCGCGCTGAAGTTCATTTTCGGCGTGTTCGGTGGGCTGATCGCGCTACTGTTCATCCTTCTCCGGTTGGCGATCAAGGTCGCGATCATCGGCTTGCTCGTGTACCTGGTCATTCGCATCGTCAGCCCGGATACGGCCCGCAATCTTCGCGATCGGTGGTCGGGATCGCGGGACTGAGGGGAGCGATGCAGGAAAAATGAGATGAGGGATGCGAGTTGCGAGGGAAAGCCCCCCCATTTCGGGGTTTAGTCGCCAAAAGCATCTCTAAATTAACGCAT
>CAZPCC010000408.1:0-9998 GCA_964584905.1 uncultured Gemmatimonadaceae bacterium
AACGCAGAAGGCCTTCGCATGCGGTTCGCTCAAGGCGCGATCGAGCACGTCGTTCTCTTTTCTTCTCTGAGGTCCTCTGCGTCCTCTGCGTCCTCTGCGGTCAAAAAATGCGAAGCCTTGAGCTACAGCGATGCCTCTAGCGCATCGCCCGCTCAAAGCTTGCGCTACTTCGCTGCCAACTCACTGTCCTCGCTGTTCTCTTGTGTGCGAGCGTGGCCGCGTGCCAGCGTAGGCCAGGCAGCCGCTCCACCAGCGCTCGGCTTCGGCACAGTCAACGCTTCAACCGGCAACGTGGTTCACGAAATGGGCAGCGTAATGCGAGCATCGATACAGCCGAGGTTCACTATCCGCAGCAGGGCGGCCAGATCCTGTACCATGGGAAAGTGAATCACGCTTCCCGATCCATCCGTAATGGAAAGCAAATCGCCCTAGGTGATCCCATCCTCCGGCCAATAGGCCTTCTTCAGATTTGTCAGGCGCACCAGCTGCCCGCTGGCGCGCACCTCGGCGTCCTTGCGTCCGAGGGAATCTCGGCGGCCGCGTCGGGGGGCACCGCGGCTGAAGGCTCTTTGTTTGGCAGCGCGCGAACCCGGAGCACGAGTTCTGGGTCCCAAACATGAGACCAGTGGAACTTTGAACCACCACCGAACGATTCCGGCGGTGGCCGTGTCTACCCAGGTGACCAATGGAACGGATCGCAATCGCCTCTGAGGCAGCCGACGCGTTGGACGAGCCCATGATGATCGAACGCGTCCTTGCCGGCGATGCCAAAGCTGGGAGGGAGCTGTACGATGCGCATGCGCCGCGTGTCTACCGGCTCGTGTTCCGGCTGGCGGGGGATCCCGACTTGGCGAGGGAGCTGACGCAGGAAACGTTCGTTCGGGCCTTTTCGCGGCTCGGGGACTTTCGCGGCGACGCGGCGCTTTCTACCTGGATTCACCGGATTGCGGTAAGCGTCGCGCTCAACGGCATGCGAAAGGTCAAGCGGTTCCGCGCAAGAGAGGCGCCGATCGAGCAGGCGGAGTCGATTGGAGTGCGGCAGACAGACGTCGATCCGGATCTGCGGGAACAGTTGGCCCTCGCGATCGACGCATTGCCTGAGACGCTGAGGGTGACGCTGGTGATGCACGATGTGGAAGGCTACACGCACGGCGAAATCGCCGCGGCGCTCGAGATTCCTGAAGGTACTTGCAAGACCCGATTGTCCGCGGCGCGTGCCAGGGTTCGCCTGGCACTGGCGCCGTTCAGAGAGGAATAGGAACCATGCACGAACAAGACGAGCTGGACGAAGAGCTGCGCGCGGCACTCCGCGCATATCGGCTGCCTCCGGAGCCTCCGCTCGAGGACATGTGGCAGGCGATCGAATCACGGCAATTCGGAGTCAGCAGACCCGAGCGCCGTACCTTCTGGCGCCACGCGCCAGCTTGGCTGGCGGCCGCGGCTACGCTCGTGCTCGGCGTGGGAATCGGCCGGTACGCCGTGCCGTCGCAGAGCGAGGCGCCCGTGGCCATCCAGGCTGCGGCCGCTCGTCCCACCGCGCAGCAGGGCGCCGGGATGGTGCTCCAGGACGCCCAACTCGATATCCCATACGAGGTTGCAACCAGCAGGTACCTCGGCCAGACGGCGGCGCTGCTCATCGCGCTGCCTGGCGAGGCGCGCACTGGGCAAGTAGGTGCGCAGTTCGCCGCGCAGGCTCGCGACCTCTTGCAAACGACCCGGCTGCTGCTCGATTCGCAAGCCGGCGATGACCCTGATCTGCGGGCGCTGCTCTCGGATCTGGAACTGGTGCTGGCGCAGGTCGCCGGCTTGCGGTCGGCGCGTGACCGCGAGGAGCTCGACCTGATCACCGGAGCGCTCGAACAGCGCGACGTTTTGCCACGGCTGCAGTCGGTCGTGGCGCAGATTCCCTACGGTGACGACTGAGGAGACTGAAATAATGAAAAAGTGGCTAGCCGCGGCGATCGTTCTCGCCGCACTCGTTCCCAGGGTGGACGCGCAAGACCCGCCGCCCAGGCCCAAGCCTGTTCCGGCGCCGGAGGTGCGGGTGCGCCCCGACGTCAACATCGATGTAAGGGAGCTCGAGCAGCGGGCGAGAGAGATGGCCGAACGAGTCCGGGAGAATATCGACGTTTCGGAATTGCAGTGGCGTGCGGAGGAGTTGGCGGAGCGCGTGCGCGATCACGACTTCTCGGAAATGCGCTGGCGCGCCGAAGAAATGGCCGAACGTATGCGGTTTGACCTCCGCTTCGACGCTAACCACGATTTCGACTTCGACCACGATTTCGATTTCGACTTCGACCACGACTTCGACTTCGACTTCGACTTCGACTTCAACTTCGATTTCGACCACGATGTAGACTTCGACCACGATGTGGACTTCGATCACGATTTCGACATCAGCAGGTTCGAGCACAACGAGCCCTCCATGACTGTCGCCATGGAGAATGCGCAGGACGCGCTTCAGCGGCTCCAGTGGTCGGGTGCCGCGGACCTCGCCGACATAACGCTTCGCGGGGTGACCGGCCGCTTCGAGAACCGCGCCGCAGGTCCGCGGGCGCCGTGGGCCCCGAGCGATCCCGCCGATTCCCTCTATCGACTGGCGCGAGAAGTCCTGAATCGCGGCAACTATCGCCGCGCGGCCGATCTGTTCCGCGACATTTCGGAGCGTTACCCGAGCTCACAGTACTCGCCTGACGCGCTCTACTGGGAAGCCTTTGCGCTCTACAGAATCGGCACGCCTGCGGAGCTCGAGCGTGCGAGAACGGTGCTCGAGACGCAGCGGGCTCGTTATGCAGACGCCTATGCACGCAGCGACGGTGCGTCCCTGGCACAGCGCATAGCCGGCGCGCTCGCTCAGCGCGGCGATCAGTCGGCAAGGGCGGAAATCACGTCGGCCGCCGGGCAGCAGGGCACGTGCGACAAGGAGGATCTGGCGGTGCGCGTCGAGGCGTTGAATGCGCTTTCGTCGCTCGATTTCGCCGCTGCGCGCCCGATTCTCGAGCGCGTGCTCAACCGCCGGGACGACTGCACGGTTGGCCTGCGCAAGCGCGCGGTCTTCCTGATAGGCAAACAGGCTGACGCGTCTTCAGCGCAGCTACTGGCCAGCACCGTACGCAACGAAACCAGCCCAGAGGTGCGCAACGACGCCATTCTCTGGCTGTCGCGAGTGCCTGGCGACCAGACGGTCACCATGCTCGACGAGTTGCTGCGCACGAGCACCGACGAGCGCGTGCAGCAGACGGCGCTACGCGCGCTGGCGGCACACGAGTCGCCGCGAGCGCGCGCCATCGTGCGCTCGACGGCGGAGCGGCAGGACGCGCCGGAGAAGCTGCGCGAGTCCGCCCTCTCCGCACTGCTGCGCGGCGAGCCCAGCGCCGAGGATGCCGCTTTCCTCCGCGGTCTCTACTCACAGCTGCAAAGCGAACGGCTGAAGAAGTCGGTAGTGCGCCACGTCGGTTCCATGGGCGGCACGGAGAATCACGCATGGCTCATGGCCATGGCTCGCAACGGACAGGAGCCGATGGAAATGCGGTCCGAAGCTCTTGGCCGCGTCGGACGTGCCAAGGACGTGAGCATGCGCGACCTGGTGTCACTGTACGATGCGTTACCCGCGCGCGAATTGCGTGAGCAGCTCATCAGCGTATACGGGCGCCGCAAGGAACCCGAGGCGACGGACAAGCTCATCGACATCGCCAAGACAGGAACGGACCCGCGGCTTCGCCGCCAAGCCATTTCCGCACTAACGCGCAAGAACGATCCGCGCACGACTCAACTGCTTCTGGAGATCATCGAGTCATGACCTCGCTCCGTACGTACTCCGGTACCGCCGCCCTGCTGGCGCTGCTCGGCTGCTCGTTAGCCGATGCAGCCGCCGGCCAGGGCCTCGAGGGACGCATCTCATCGGCCGGCAACGGGCTGATTCAATTCAACTATCCGGTCCGCGACGGCGTGTGCGGTAATGGCAAGTCGTTCATCAATGTCGGTGGCAACAGCTGGTATGGCAGCATAAACGACAACACCCGGCAGGAGACGTGCACCGCCGGTCCGGTCCGGGTGGTGATGAACCGCGCCGGCGGCACCATTGTTTCGATCGAGACGTTCGTCGGCCCGGTGCAGACCGAGCCGGGGGTGAACGATCTGGGCGCAGTTTCTGCTTCGGAGGCCGCCGCCTATCTAATCAACGTTGCGGCCCGCGCCGAAGGCAAGCCCAGCCGCGATGCAATCTTTCCGGCGACGCTCGCCGAGGGCGCGCAGCTCGCCGACGGATTGCTGGCGATAGCGCGGGACAAGGCTCGGCCGCGCGACACCCGTCGTCAGGCAATCGCCTATGCCGGGCGCGAGGTCGAGCGCGGCAACGCGAGCGCGCAACGGGTCACCAGCGAACTCGTTCGCATAGCTACCGACGACACGGACAATTCCGACACCCGGAGCCGCGCCGTGTCAGTGCTGGCTGGCCTCGATCGGGGCGAGGGGATTCCTGCGTTGATCGAGCTGTCGCGCTCAGGTGACGGCTGGCTGGCGTCGCAGGCCATGCGGTCGCTGGCGAGCTCCGGCGATCCGAGGGCACGCGAGCACCTCCGTACCGCGCTTCGCAGCGGTAACCTGCCGGACGAAGCCGCGGCGAGGGCTGTGAAGGGGATGGGGGGCGGGTACGCCACCGCGAGCGATGCCGCATTCCTGCGTGAGATCTACTCGTCATTGCAGGGCGAGAAGGCAAAGAACGCGGTGTTCAGCGCGTTGGCGGAAATCGGAGGCACCGACAACCGGGCCTGGCTGCTCTCGCGCGTGCGCGACAGCAACGAGCCCAGCGACAACCGCCGCCGCGCCTTGAGTGCGGCGCGTAAGGCAGGCGCCGACATGTCCGAGCTGGTCTCGTTGTATGACGTTGTGGGCGATGCGAAGATGAAGGAATCGCTGATCTCGCTATACGGCGGTAGCAGCGAGACGGCGGCGACCGACAAGCTCATTTCGATAGCGCGCACGGAGACCGATCGCACGCTCCGTCGCCGGTCAATCTCGAGATTGAGCAAGTCCGACGATCCGCGGGTCAAGCAGGTGCTGCAAGAGATAGTGGAGCGGGATTAGGGGCTAGGGACTAGGGACTAGGGGCTAGGGAATCGGGAATCGGGAATCGGGAATCGGGAACGAAAGGCGGGAAAAGGGAAAGGGGAAACGGGAAACGGAACTGCTGCACTCATTCCGTTTCCCGTTTCCCCTTTCCCGTTTTATTCCCCATTCCCGATTCCCGATTCCCGCTCCATCTTCCCGCATGCCCTCCGACCTCGTCGTAGTCGCTTCCTGCTCATCCGAGGTCGAAGCATGGGTGGCGCAGGCCAGCCTTCGCGCCGCTGGAATCGACTCCATTCTTCTCCGCGATGATGCCATGGGAATGATGCCATCGTTGTCGTTCCTCAAGGGCGTGCGCGTCGCTGTACGCGCCGACGAGGTGGATGCTGCCCGAGAGCAGCTTCAGCTCTGATGCGGTTATGTGGATTCCTTGGGAATAAGAACGAAAGGCGGGAAGGGGAAATGGGAAACGGGAAACGGAACTACTATACTCATTCCGATTCCCGTTTCCCGTTGCCCGCTCCCGTTTCCCATTTCCCGTTTCCCCTTTCCCGCTTTAGCTAGAGCTCCGATGCGCGCTCTCGCAGCGATTCTCTTCGCGGTTCTGGCCGCATGTGACCAGCCGCAATCCGAGCCGGCCGCGGCGCCTCGCACCCGCGTGATGGTACTTGGGACCGGCAACCCGAACGCGGACCCGGATCGCTCCGGGCCATCCGTCGCGGTTGTCGTCGGCGATCACGCATACCTCGTTGATGCCGGGCCGGGGCTCGTCAGGCGGGCCGGAGCTGCCTATCGGGGAGGGATTGCCGCCCTGGCTCCTGAACGGCTCCGCATCGCGTTCATCACGCACCTGCACTCCGATCACACGGTCGGCCTTCCCGATCTCATTTTCTCCCCCTGGGTGCTGGGGCGGGACGTACCACTCACGCTCTACGGTCCGCCCGGGATCCGCGCCATGTCCGAGCATCTCCTGGCGGCGTACGGCGCCGATATCCGCAATCGCATTGATGGACTCGAACCGGCAAACACCGAGGGATACAAGGTCGTCGCGCATGAAGCAGTGCCAGGCGAGATCTATCGCGACGAACGGGTCACCGTCACCGCGGTGCCCGTCGAGCACGGCGACTGGGATACTTCGTACGCCTATCGATTCGAGACTGCGGATCGTGTGATCGTGATCTCGGGCGATGCCAGGCTGAGCGAGTCGCTGGTTGCCGCGTGCAACGGCTGCGATGTGCTGGTGCACGAGGTGTACTCCACTGAACGGTTCAGCCAGCTGCCGCCGGAATGGCAGCGGTATCACGCCCGCGCGCATACTTCGACGGAGCAGCTGGCCGGCCTGGCCACTCGCGCGCGCCCCCAGCTGCTCGTGCTCTACCACCAGCTTTATTGGGGCGCGAGCGACGAGGATTTGCTGCGGGAAATCCGGTCGGGCTATCCAGGCAACGTGGTGTCAGCCAGGGATTTGGGGCTCTACTAGCCTTCGGGCGGCCGGGTTGCGCGGTCGCCCGCGTGATGGTTCCGGCCATCCGCGTCTTGACGCTCCGCAGGGTCGTCCACACATTGCCAGGCACCTAACGGAGACCCGCCATGCGTCCGTTCGCCCTTCTAGTCATCCGATCGCTGGCAGCCGTGACGCTCCTCACCGGCGCCGTCCATGTGGCGACCGCACAGGAGACTGGCGTTACGAAGCAGATGCGGGACCGGGGCCGGTTGATGCTCGAGAAGGTCCGGCTGGACCTCCAGAAGCAGTACTACGATTCGACATTCCACGGTGTCGATCTCGATGCGGCCTACGCGCGGGCGGATTCCCAGCTGCTCACAGCGCGCGACAACAATCATCTCTTCACGATCATCGCGCAATTCGTCTCCAACCTGAAAGACTCCCACACCAATTTCTATCCGCCGGCACGCGCTGCGAGGATCAACTACGGGTTCAACGTACAGTTCATTGGCGACACGGCATACATCATCCGCGTGACGCCTGACAGCGATGCGGAGAAGCAGGGATTGAAGCGTGGTGATGCTCTGCTGACGCTCGACCGCTTCAAGGTGGAACGCTCTACCTGGGGAACGCTCACCTATCTGTATTACGCGCTCAGCCCGCGTCCCGGAATGCGTCTGGTAGTTCGAGCGCCGGACGGCAAGCAGCGCCAGATCGACATCAAGGCGAAGATCACCAGGCTTCCGCGCACTCTCGACTATAACGATCCGACGACGATAGCGACCTTGCTCGACGAATATGATGCAGCCGAACGGAGACCTCAGCACTACTATGTCTCGCTAGGCGACTCCACCCTCATCTGGCGCATGCCGAGCTTCGTCGTGGAGCGCCACAGTCTGGAGGAAATGATGAAGGTCGTTCCGAAGCATCGCTCGGTAGTCCTCGATCTTCGGAACAACAGCGGCGGCTACGTGCACATCGAGCAGCAGCTGCTCAGCTACTTCTTCGATCGTGATCTTTTCGTCGGGATGACCCATCGGCGCGGCAAGTCCGATTCGGTCGTCATCAAGCCGGCCAACCCCGACAAGACCTACCGCGGCATGCTGGTCGTGCTGGTGAACTCCAATTCCGCATCGGCATCGGAAATGACCGCGCGGGTCCTTCAGCTGGAGGGGCGCGGCATCGTCGTCGGCGATCGCACCGCCGGGGCCGTGGTTACCAGCCGGGGATACAGCCATACGGTCGGATTTGGGCGTGTGATGGATTTCGGCGTGCAAGTGAGTGTCATGGATGTGACCATGGCCGATGGGGCGAGACTCGAGAAAATCGGCGTCACTCCGGATCATCTGGTGCTCCACACGGCTGACGATCTGGTGAGCGGCGACGATCCCCAGCTCGCCTTTGCCCTCGGACTCGTCGGGCACAAGATCACTCCTCACGAAGCAGCGCGGCTGTTCCGGAGTGATCGCGAGGAGGTCGACGGCCTGAAGTAAGGACGCCGCCAGGCGGCGGCGTGACCCCCCTGCCCTCCCATCAGTCTCCCAACAAGCCGGCGGCGCGATACTGCCGGTCGAGTATTTAAGAGCCAAGGAGGCCGCGATGGGACTCGGTGAATTCATCCGCAAGCAGTTCATTGACGTCATCCAGTGGACGGAAGTGGATGACTCGGTGCTCGCCTATCGATTTCCCATGCGGGACATGGAAATACAGATGGGGGCGCAGCTCGTGGTGCGCGAGACGCAGGCGGCCGTGTTCGTGAACGATGGCCGCCTCGCCGACGTCTTCGGACCTGGACGCCACCGGCTCGACACAGAGAACCTGCCGCTCCTCACGAATCTCAGGAACTGGGACAAGCTGTTCGAGTCTCCGTTCAAGTCGGACGTGTACTACGTCTCTACCCGCTTGCGCCTCAATCAGCGGTGGGGCACGCAGACGCCGGTCACCGTACGCGATTCGGAGTTCGGGATCGCCCGGATTCGCGCGTACGGCACGTATGCCTATCGGATCGCGGACCCGGTGCGCTTTCACACCGAGGTGAGCGGCACGCGCGAGGTGTACGCCATGCAGGATCTCGAGGGTCAGCTCCGCAACCTGGCCATCACCCGGATGAGCGACACGTTGGCCAACAGCGGTATCGCCTTCCTCGATCTCGCCGCCAATCAGGTGGCGCTTGGCGAGAAGATTGCCTCCGGATTGGCTGCCGATGTCGCCGAGCTGGGGTTGATGCTCGAAGGATTCGTCGTCGAGAGCCTGTCGCTGCCTGACGAGCTTCAACAGCGGCTCGACGAGCGGATCGGCATGGGCATCATCGGCGACCAGGATCAGTACGCGCGGTTCCAGGCGGCCCGCTCCATTCCCATCGCGGCGGCCAATTCGGGCGGCGCGGCAGGAATTGGCGCGGGGCTCGGCGCCGGGGTGGCGATGGGACAGATGATGACCGATGCACTCAGGCCGATTTCCGGAGCCAGGGCGCCAAAGCAGAACGGCGCCGCGGGGTTCTGCTCGCAGTGCGGCACGGCGCTCACCACAGCCGCCAATTTCTGCCAGGAGTGCGGCACGAAGCAGTAGTAGCCGGCAGCCGCGGCACTATCGTCGCATGGAGGTCTGGCATGCCTCCATCGCGACGTTCTTCCAGGGACCCCCGGCGACCCTCTTCCCGCTCCGGCGACGACGAGTCGCGGCGTCGAGCGGCCGCACGCCGACGGGTCGTTTCGAGCCGCTCCAGGCGGAGAGCCTCTGCTGGGGCCTACGGCTCAGCCGCGCGCCGGCGGCTGTCGAGATTCCGCCAGAGTACCCTTCTCGCGGTCGCAGTAACGGGACTTGCGCTGATGCTCTGGGGCGCGGATACGGGGGAGGGGCAAGCACCGGCCGACACCACTCCGGCAGCCGAGACGACGTTCGTTGCGGACACGTCCTCCGTCGACACCGCCCGGAGTGCTTCCGCCGCCGTCGGCGAGGCGACGAGCACGCTGCGAGAGCTCGGCCGCGGCGCCTATCGACTCGCCCCCAAGGTCGGCATTGCTCTTGGACTGCTCATTGCAGTCGCGTTCATCACCCGTGTCGTGCGCGCGCTTCTGCGTCGCGCTTCCCGAAGCTGGGAGCGAGCGCAAGCCTTCAGCGCACTCGTCAGCGTGGTGCTCTGGCTTCTTGCCATCGGCGCGGCGCTCGCCATTCTCGCCGGCGATGCGCGCGCCCTTCTCGGATCCGTGGGCCTCGTCGGGCTCGCCCTCTCCTGGGCGCTCCAGGCGCCTATCGAGAGCTTTACCGGTTGGCTGCTGAACTCCTTCCGCTCGTACTACCGGGTGGGTGACCGCATCGCGGTGGGTGATGTGTTCGGCGATGTCTACTCGATCGATTTGCTGACGACGACCGTGTGGGAGGCAGGAGGAGAGCTCAAGGCGGTGCAAGGGGCGCAACCCACCGGCGCCATCATCACCTTCCCCAATTCGGAGGTGCTTCGCGCCAACATCATCAACTACACGCGCGA
>CAZPCC010000409.1:0-17632 GCA_964584905.1 uncultured Gemmatimonadaceae bacterium
CTCAAAAAAAGTCCTGCAACCAGAGCTTCACACGCTGCGCGATCCGGTCCATTCCCGGGGTCGTGACCTTCATTCGCTTGGAGGCGCTGCCGCTGGCGCCAAGGGCCAGGCGATGGGCACCGTATTGGGCGAGCCCCACCACGGTGGCGAAACGGGCGGATTCCACCGCGTCGCTGAGTCCGCTGACGGTCTCCGCCGGCGAACCGTGTCGCACACCGACCCCAAAAACGTCGCTGGCCAGCTCCAGTGCACCCTGAATCTCCGACGCGCCTCCGGTGATCACCAGTCCCGCGCTCAGCCGGCCGGGGTAGCCCGCCTTGGTAATCTCCTGCTGCACCAGATCGAATATCTCGTCGATTCGCTGGTGGATGATGTGCGCCATGAGCTCCCGCGGAATCTGACGGTCGCCCTGGGCCACTGTACTCGGCAACCGGATGACATCCTCTGGATCCACCATCGGCTCGTACGCGCAACCGAACCGCTCCTTCAGCGACTCGGCATCGGTCTGCGTCACGCCCAGCCCGTGGACGATGTCGTTGGTGACGTGCGCGCCACCGTAGTTCACCGTTGCCAGATGGCGGATCTTTCCTTCCTGGAAGATCGCGAGGTCGGTCGTCGCCGCTCCCATCTCGAGCAAACCGACGCCCAACTCCTTCTCGTCCTCGGTGAGCACAGCCAGCGCGCTGGCCAGCGGCTCGAGCACGAGCTCTCGCACCTTGTAGCCAGCCCGTTCCACTGCCTTACGAAGGTTTAGCGAGGGCGAGGTACCGATGGTGACGAGATACATCTCGGTCTCGAGCCGCGTACCGATCATGCCGACCGGGTCGCGAATGCCATCGTTACGGTCTACTCGATACTCCTGAGGAATGGCGTGCAGCAGCTCGCGCTCCGGCGGAATCTGCTGCGCGCGGGCCACCTCGTGAGCCCGATCGACATCGGCGCGCGAGATTTCCTCTCCGCTCACCGCAACGACGCCGGTGCTGGTCATCGCTCTCACGTGCTCACCGGCGATGCCGACGTACAACCATTCGACCTTGACTCCAGCCATTCGCTCGGCGTCGTTCATTGCCTTACGAATCGAGTGGGTCGTTTCCTCAATGTCGGAAACGACACCACGCCGCATGCCCGACGTGCGGGCCTGTCCCACGCCAAGGATCTTGACCCCCGCGCTGCGCGGAAGGTCGCCGACCACTTCAGCGATGACGGCGGTGGTTTTGGCCGAACCTATATCCAGACCAGCGACGAGGCGCTCGGGATTCATTGCACTCTGGCGACGACTTGGTCGCGGTATCGAAGATCAAGCTCCACCACGCGCGCCTGCCGGCGCGCGAGATCGCGTTCCACGGGGAGAATGTCCGATAGCCGTGAAGATGACAAGTCCGTCCTTGCACGAACACGCAGGGGGGGCATGACGAGCATCAGCTCATCCTGGTCCTCGCGACGGACCTCCGAGATGCGGTCGAAGAGCGCAGGGACCTCATAGCGCAGGCTCGCGAGCAGCCGCAGTATGGTGCTGTCGTTTCTCACGACGATCGGCAGACTTGCATCGACGCGCAGGGGATCAAGTGGCAGGGTGTCGCCCCTGGCATCGAGTGCGCGAAGGCCGCCTGCCGTGGAGATGAACGCCACCGGCGGCTCCTCGCGCACCTGCACTACCAGCGTTGCCGGAAGTCTCCTGCTTATGTGAGCCTCGGCAATCTGAGGGTGCTCGGCGATGCGCGCGGCGATCGAGGTGTGATCGCCCCACACCGACATGGTCGTATCGATCTCCATCATCGCCACCACGTGCGCCGGCTCGATCAGCCGTGTGCCGACCACGTCGACATGCCGAACGTCGAAGAACGACAGCCGCGCCAGTCCGCGAGGTGCCCACCACGGCGCGGAGACGAGCGCGATCACGAGCATAACGACTCCAACCGCCCGCCAGGTGCGCCTTTCCGCAAGCCTCGCCCAGCGGCTCACGCGGTCCCGCCCAGCAGCGACAGCAGTTCCGGACCCGACCGCGTTATGTCCCCCGCTCCCATTGTAAGGATCACGTCGCCGGGACGGGCTCCTTCCGAGAGAGCAAGGGCGAGCTCGTCGCGCGTACCGAGCCAGGTGACTGGGCGGCCGGCAGCCGCCGCCGCGTCGGCGATCAGCCCGGCAGTCACGCCGGCGATCGGCTGCTCACGGGCCGGGTAGATCTCGGTGAGATAGGTGGCGTCGGCCAGCCCGAGTGCTTCACCGAACTCGCGGGCAAAATCCCTCGTGCGCGAGAACAGATGCGGTTGAAAGGCGGCTACGATCCGACGCCCTGGATAGGCGGACCGCGCCGCAGCGAGTGTCGCGTGAATCTCGGTGGGGTGGTGCGCGTAGTCATCGATTACCATCACGCCCCTCGTCTCCCCGATACGCTGAAAACGACGCTCGACGCCGCTGAACGACGCAAGTCCCTCGGCCAGACGTTCGGGATCAGCGCCAAGCGCCAGGCCGCTTCCGAGCGCGGCGAGCGCGTTCAATACGTTATGCTCGCCCGGAACGCGTAGCTGGACGGCGCAAGCTTCCTCGTCGTCGAATACCGCGGTGAATGCGACCCCGCCATCTACCGATCGAAGTCCCGCCGCGCGCAGTCGTGCTTCCTGCGACCGTATGGCATACCGAATCACCTGCCGCCCTCCCGGAAGCGCGAGCGACCGTGCGCCCGGATCATCATCGCACAACACGACCGTTTGCGAGGGTGCCAGGAACTGCGCGAATGCACGGCGGATGTCGTCCAGATCCGAATAGATGTCGAGATGATCGGACTCGACGTTGGTCACCACGCCAACCGTTGGCGTCAGCGCCAGAAAGGATCGGTCGTACTCGTCCGCCTCGACCACGAACAGTCGCTCACCGCCCAGCTGCAGATTTCCATTCCAGGCACCCACCCGCCCTCCGGCGATTCCGGTGGGATTCAAGCCCGCGGAGCTCAATACCTCTGTCGTCATCACCGTCGTCGTGGTCTTGCCGTGCGTGCCGGCAATTCCCACCACATCACCACCAGCCGTCGCCTCCGCGAGCGCTTCGGCTCGCCGGATTACTGGAATGCCGCGTTCGCGAGCGCGAGCGATCTCGGGGTGATCGCGCGGCATCGCCGAGGTTACGACGAGCGCCCCCGCGGTATCGGCGTGCGCCGGATCATGCCCACCGTAGACCGTGATGCCAAGTCGCTGCAGATCGGGCGCATTGGCGAGATTGGCATCGCAACCAGTGACGCGAGCGCCGCGCCGGTGAAGCAGTTCGGCGAGCGCTGACATGCCGGCACCAGCGATGCCGACGAAATGAACAGGTTGAGACGACTCGGCGAGAAGCGACATGGCGGGCGCGAGGAATATACCCTCTCGCGGCGTACCGACTCAATGCGAACTGTCGCCGGCTATCAGCCGCAGGATGCGCGACGCGATTTCGCGCGCCGCGTCCGGGCGTCCACGCTCGAGCGCCGCCGACGCCAGCGATGCGCGTCGCTGCTCGTCGCGCAGAAGCGCGCGCAGCTCGGCATCGAGCCGCTCCACAGAAAGGTCACGCTGCTCGAGCATCACTGCCGCGCCCGCAGCAGCGAGTGCGCGCGCATTTGCCGTTTGATGATCCGCCGCGGCCGTGGGCAGCGGCACCAGCACTGCGGGAATGCCCCATGCGCAGAGCTCGGCGGCGGTGAGTGCACCGGCGCGTGTGAGTGCGACGTCGGTCGCGGCATAGGCGTCGGATATCGGCGAGAGGTACGGAACCACACGTACGCGCGGACCGGCGTGGCGCGCGAATGCGGCGTGGCTCGCTGATCCCGTTGCCCAGATGACGTAAAGCGACTCCGGCAGCCCAGAATCCATCCAGTCCGACACCGCCTGATTGAGCGCCAGAGCTCCCTGGCTGCCACCGAAGATGAGCAGAACCGGCGCGTCATCGTCGGCAAACTCCCAGTGCGCACGCGCCGCGGCGCGCGGCGGGCGATCAGCCGGCGGTGGCTCGATGGGATTTCCGGTAACGCCTACCCAGGCCCCTGCGCGCGGCGACAAATGCTCGGCCGCTTCACCGTAGCCGAGATAGATCTCTCGCGCCGTGCGGCTCGCCAGGCGCGTAGTCAAGCCGGGGTAACTGTTCTGTTCCTGGAGCACTATGGGGATGCGCCGGCGGCGCGCGAACGCGAGCGCCGCGCCTGACGCGTATCCGCCGGTAGCCACCAGGGCGGCGGGCCGCTCCCTGGAAACCAGCCTATCGAGTTCCTTCCACGATCGCATGAACCCCCACGCGGTGCGCCAGTTGCGCCAGGGCTGCAGGCGATACAGCGGATGCAGGTCGAGCAGCAGATGCGGAAAGACCGTCTGCGGCAGAATGTCGCGCTCCACTCCGCGTCTGGCGCCTATGAAGTACGGGGTGGCACCCGGCTCCAGCTTCACCAGCGCGCGCGCGATCGCCAGGCCCGGATAGAGGTGGCCCCCCGTTCCCCCTCCGGCGAACAGGATTCTCACGCCGCGACCGCGACGGGATCGGTTGCCCGGTCACCGTATACCCGTTCACGCCGGCTGCCGATACTCACGAGAATCCCGGTCATGAGAAACGAGAGCAGAAGGTTCGAGCGGCCGTATGAGAAGAAGGGGAGCGTGAGCCCCGTCGTCGGCAGCAGGCCGATGACGACTCCGATGTGAAGCAGCGCCGTAATGGAGGTCACCGAGGTGAGGCCAAGGGCGAACAGGCTCTGGAACGGAGTCGACGCGTCGCGCGCGATTCGAAAACCTAACCACGTGTATGCGGCGAACAGCACGATGAGCACGAACAATCCGGCAAACCCCATCTCTTCACCGACCACGCTGGCAATGAAGTCGCTGTACGGGTAGGGAAGAAACAGATCCTGCTGGAACCCCGAGCCGAATCCCTTGCCGAACGCCCCCCCCGATCCCACTGCAATAAGCGACTGCCTGAGTTGATAGCTGTTTGCCGCGGGCGCCGCCCCCGGATCCAGAAAGCTGCTGATGCGCAGGAACGCGTACTGGAGTCGCTCGAGCTCGCTCCAGATGAGCGGGATCGCGATTACCCCCAGCACGACGACGTGGCCGATTCGCACGCCGCCGGCGAACAGCACGATCGCCATCAGCAGGGCGAACATCAGGGCGCTCGACAGATCGGGCTCGACGGCGGCCAGCGCGCACAGCACGCCGATCACCAGCAGGAACGGCATGAGGCCCTTTGTCAGGCGCCGGAGCTGATCGCCCTTCTTCACCACCAGCATCGCCGTCCAGGCGACCACCGCCAGCTTGGCCAGCTCCGATGCCTGAAATGCGAAGCCGAGCATGATCCATCGACGGGAGCCGTTGATGCGCGGTGCGATCGATGTGGTGAATGGCAGCACGATGATCAGCATCAGGAGCAAGGTGACGGCCATCAGCGGCCACGCCCAACCGCGCCATCGCTCGGCGTTCACCTTGGCCGCCACCGCGAAAACGACGAAGCCGGCGAGCACGCCGGTAGCCTGACGCAACAGGTAGTAGGTGCTGTCGTGACCGGCGTTCATCGCCGTCATCGCACTGGCGCTGTACAACGTTGCCAGACCGAACACGGTGAGCACGGCTGTGACTATGACGAGCGCGCGAGCATCGACTCCCATGCGCATCCGCTCGCGAACATCGCTCATGATTGCCGGCTCCCTGCCACGGCGAGGCGGCGGAATTCGGCGCCGCGCTCCTCGTAATTCCTGAACATGTCATAGCTCGAGCATGCTGGCGAAAGCAGCACCGCGTCGCCCGGCTCCGCAATCTCCCTCGCGCGCTCCATGACGTCCTCGAACGACGTAGCCATTCGTTCCACCGGAACCGAGGCACCCAGATCGGCGGCGATGCGCTCCCCCGCTTCGCCATAGGCGAGAACCCGCTTGGCGGAGCGTTTCAGCGGGACGATGAGCGAAGTATAGGCCTCACCCTTGTGACGACCGCCTAGCAGCACGACGGTGGGACGCGTCATGCCTTCGATGGCCACGAAAGTGGAGCTGACGTTCGTCGCCTTGGAATCATTGATCCACACCACGCCATCAAATTCGCCTACGGGCTCCAGCCGGTGGCCCAGCGCGCGGAACGTTTGAACGGCGGCGGCAAGAGCGCGGCGCGCCTCTGGTACGACGTGGCTCTCATCGGCTACCATGACCGCCAGCGATGCCGCAAGGGTGTTGGCCACGTTATGATCGCCCAACAGCGCTACATCGCCGCGGGCAACCAGTGGCTCGCCGAGCACCACCAGCTGGTTCGCGGCGCGATCGTAATGCGCATCGGCAAGCGGGTCGTTCAACGAGAACAAATAGGTATGTCCGGGCAGCCCGCCCTCTTCCCCGGCGCCGGGCCGGCGACCCGGGAGCGTGAGGGTCAGCGGATCATCGGCATTCAACACCCACCGCGACGCCGGGCTCGCGTTCCGAAAAAGCTGCGCCTTGTCCGCATAGTACTCATCGACCGAGTCGTACCTGTCCAGATGGTCGGGCGCGAGATTCGTGACGACGCCGACCGCCGGCCTGATGCCCGGCGTGTCGTGGAGCTGGAACGACGACATCTCGAGCGCCAACCAGTCCGGCTGCACTTCACGCAGCGCAATTTCGGTAATGGCCGTCCCGATGTTTCCGGCGTCCACGGCATCGCTGCCAAGCGAGCGAAGGAGGTGGCCGATCAGCGCCGTGGTCGTCGTCTTGCCGTTGGTGCCGGTGACGGCGATTACCCGTGGTCCGGTGGCCAGCCGGATCGCCACTTCCACCTCGCTCACCACCGGCACATTCGCCTGACGAGCGGTGGCGAGCGGCGCCGCCCCCGGCGGAACGCCAGGGCTCGCGACGACCGCCACCGCGCGTGCAATTCGCTCGAGATCGTGGCTGCCGGCTTCCGCCGCAATGCCTGCCGCCACCAGGCGTTCAGCCGCCTGGCGCACCGGCGCGCCGTCGCCAGCGTCGGAAGCGTAGACGCGCGCGCCGGCTCGAGCGAGGAGCACTGCCGCACCAACACCGCTCCTGCCGAGTCCAATGACCGCGATCTCGCCGGCGGCCCAATCCGGCGGCAGCGGCGCGAGCCGCGCGGCACTCATCGCAACTTTAGCGTGCTGAGCGCGATGAACGCGCAGAAGATGCCCAGGATCCAGAAGCGGATTACCACCTGCGTCTCGGGCCAGCCCATCAACTCGAAGTGGTGGTGGAGCGGGGCTCGCCGAAAGAGCCGGTGTTTCTGCGCGTACTCGAGTCCGAAACGCCGGCGGCGGTACTTGAACACCCCGCGCTGAAGGATGACGGACATTGTCTCGGCCACGAATACTCCACCGATGAGCAGGAGCAGGAACTCCGACTTGAGCAGAATGGCTACCACACCTAACGCGCCGCCGAGGGCCAGCGAACCCGTATCGCCCATGAACACCTGCGCCGGATGCGCATTGAACCATAGAAACCCGATTGCGGCGCCGAACACAGCCGCGCAGAAAATCGTCAGCTCACCCGCCCCGGGCATGTAGTAGACCTGCAGATAGCTGCTGGTATCCACCCGGCCAATCACGTATGCGAACAACGCGAACGTCGCGGCGGCGATTCCGCAAAGGCCGGCGGCCAGTCCGTCGAGCCCATCGGTGATGTTAACGGAGTTCGTCGCCCCGGTGAGCAGAAACGCCACCCACGGAACGTACATCCACCCGAGAATCGGAACGACGAGCACGTACTTGTAGAACGGCAGTGTGGTCGAGGCACCGGGGAGGGGTGGTGCAAGGTCCACCTGCCAGAGGAACACCCCGAGTATCACGCCTAGCGATACCTGGCCCAGCAGCTTGTGGCGCTCGACCAGCCCGACGTTGACCTTCCCTTCCCTTTGCTGCTTCAGCTTGAGGTAGTCGTCCCAGAAACCGATCGCCCCCATGTACGCCATCGTGAACAGCGCGACCCACACATAGATGCTGTTGAGCCGCATCCACAGCAGCGTCGGAACGATGGCGGCGATCAGGATGATGATTCCTCCCATCGTCGGCGTCGCGCCCTTGCCCGCATGCGTGTCCGGGGTTCCCTCCCGCACCACCTGGCTGATCCGCATCACGCGCAGCCGGCGAATCACGAACGGGCCGACCATGAAGGCAACGAGAATCGCCGATACAGCCGCCCCGGCAGCACGAAACGTTATGAAGTTGAACAACCGCAGTACGCTCCATTGATCCTGGAGCTCGGTCATCAGCCAGGTGAGCACGTTCGCGCCGCCCAGTCGGATAGGTGTGGTACGAGACGCTCGAGGCGCACTCCACGCGACGCCTTGAGCAGGATTACCGAGGTTGGCGTGAGACGGGGTTCGATCAGCGGCCAGAGCTCGTCGACATCCGTGGCGGTTACCACTCGCGGATCAGCGGCTCCCAGAGAATCGAGGGCGGAAGCCATCTCCCCGATGCCGGCGATCACCTCCACGCGCGTTGCAAGGGCATAACTAGCCATCTCCTCGTGAAGTCGCCTGGCTTGCGCACCCATTTCGCGCATTCCGCCGAGTATGGCGACGCGCTGGCGGCCGCCATCCACGTTGCTGAGCAGGTCCAGTGCCGCGCGCATGGATGGAGGGTTGGCGTTGTAGGCATCGTTGATGAGCGTGGCGGTGCCGAGCGACTCCCACGCGGTACGCATCGACGGCAGCGGCATGCCGGCGATTCCTTCGGCGGCATGCAGGTATGAGACGCCGCACTCCCGGGCAACCGCGACGGCGAGGGCGGCGTTGCGAAGATTGTGCGCGCCACGAACCGGTGGATGCACCGACACACCGTCCACCTCGAACCAGCCACGGCCCTCGGGATCGACGCCCCATCCGGTGACCGGTAGATCGCCGCCGACCAGCCCGGCGACGACCACCCGGCCGGCCAGACGGCGCGCCACATCGGCGATCTCGGGCTGAGCGCCGGGCACGATGCCTATCGCGACCCCATCGAACACGGATGCTTCCTCGGCCAGCACCGCGTCGAGCGTGCCCAGCCCCTCGAGATGCTCCTCGCCGACAGATGTGACGACCGCGATGCTGGGCTCGGCGATCGCACGCAATCGTGCGACCTCGCCAGGCACGTTGGTGCCAAGCTCGATGACCGCGATCTCGGTCTGCGGGGGCATGGCAAGAAGCGTCAGGGGCACCCCGATCAGATTGTTCAGGTTGCCGGCGGTGGCGTGGACCTCGAACGCGCGCGCCAGGGCGGCGCTGATCATGTCCTTGGTCGTCGTCTTTCCGTTGGACCCGGCCACCGCGACCAGCGGCCCGTTCCAGGCGCGCCGGTAGTACCGCGCCAGAGCCCCTAACGCCACGAGCGTGTCGGAGACGGCAAACACCGGCACACCAAGCCCCGCCGTACGGTCGGGATGCTCGACGACCAGCGCGGCGGCACCCTTTTCGACCGCCTCGGACAGATAGTCGTGCGCGTCGAAGTGCTCGCCGGCGAGCGCGACGAACAGATCGCCCTGCTCGATCCGGCGTGTATCCGTGCAAACGGCGCGCAGCGGCGTGCTTCCGGAGGGATGGTTCGCGCCTCCGAAAGGGGCTAACGCCGCCGCAACACGGTCGAGCGTCCAGAATCCCGTCGCGGCAACGGGTATGGTGGTATCGGCGCTCATCGCGCACCGCCGGCGGCCATCAGCTCCCGGACGATCACCTGCTCGTCGAACGGATACTTCGTGGTACCCCGAACCTGATACGTCTCGTGTCCCTTGCCGGCCAGAATCACCACATCGTCAGGCTGGGCGACCGCCAGGGCGCGTGCGATCGCTTCGCGGCGGTCGACGTACCGCTCGTGCCGGCCCGACGGCATTCCCGATTCGATGTCGTCCAGAATGCGTTCCGGATCTTCGGTGCGCGGGTTGTCGCTGGTGACGATCGCCAGATCGGCATGGGCCGCGGCGATGGCTCCCATCGGTGCGCGCTTGCCGCGATCGCGATCACCTCCGCAGCCGAAAACGACGATCATCCGCCGATGCGCGAATGGACGCACCGCTTCGAGCGCGCGCTCCAGAGCGTCAGGAGTATGGGCATAATCGCGCAGAACGGTGGGACTCGTTCCGATCACCTCCAGCCGCCCCGGTACCTGCGGCACATTCGTCAGGCGAGCGGCGATCTCGGGGAGCGAGAGACCCATCCCCCACGCCGCCGCCGCCGCTCCCACCGCGTTGGCCACATTGAAGTCGCCGATGAGCGGGAGTCGCACGGCAGCCCGCGCTTCATTCGCCTCGATCGTCCAATCGCTGCCGGCGGGAGTGTACCGCACGCCGGTTGCGCGCACCATCGCAGGCTCCCGCACCCCGAACGTCACCATGCGCGGACCGGCTGGCAGTGCCCCCCATGCGGAATCGTCTGCGTTTACGGCCATTACGCCGCCGGGGGAAACAAGCGCCACCAGCTTGGCCTTGGCTGCGAAGTACGCCTCCATGGTCTCGTGATAGTCGAGATGATCGCGTGTCAGGTTGGTGAACACCACGGCCTGGAAAGCCACTCCTTCCACACGATGCTGGTGCAGGCTGTGGGATGAGACCTCCATGACTACCGAGCGGACGCCGCGACCCACCAAGGTGCGGAACAGCCGCTGCAACTCCACCGGCCCGGGCGTCGTCAGGCCTTCACCCCCCTTAACCGGCTCTCCGGGAGATCCGACGAGCACTCCAAGCGTGCCAATCGATGCCGCGACCGACTCCTGCTCGTGCAGCAGATGCCGGAGAATGTTCACCGTGGTCGTCTTGCCGTTGGTGCCGGTAACGCCGACCAGTCGGAGCACGCGAGCGGGGAACCCGAATGCCGCCGCCGCGGCGACGGCGACGGCGCGGCGGCTGTCACGCACGACGAGAGCGGGAAGCGCCGTTGCGCCGGGATCCTCGACCACTGCTGCAACCGCGCCGCGCGCGCTTGCCTCGCCGAGATAGGCATGGCCGTCGAGCAGGGATCCGCGTACCGCTATGAACAGCCCGCCCGGCGTGACATGGCGGCTATGATCCGCAATATCGCTGACCTTGTCGGGAAGACTGCCGCGCGACTCGATGAGCAGCCCAGCCGCGCGTAAGGCGCCGGCTATCGAGCTGAGATCCACTGGACTCATGGCTCCGCCACCACCCGCACGCTCGATCCGGCGGCTTGCACGACGCCAGCGTCGGGGGACGAGCTCACCACCCGGCCGGTCCCGCCGATGCGAACCCGGAATCCCGCCCGATGGAGGGTGCGCGCCGCCTCTCGCAGGGAGAGCCCGAGTACATCGGGAACCGGCCGCGGCGGAAGCGATGCCGTGTCGGCGCTCACCACCAGTGGAATGGTGAATCGCACCGGCCCCGCATCGGGAACGCGCTGCGAATCCGCTTCGGACTCGGGCTCCAGCACCCATCCCGGAATCGGCTCCACCACCTCGGGTTCCAGTTCCGCCAGCGCAATCATGGCCGGCTCTGCATCGGCGCCTGACGAAGTCAGCGTGGCACGATCGATCGATGCGCCTCTCGCGGCCAGCGCCGCAACGACGGCGGCGCGAAAGGCGGGTGCGGCCGTTTGCCCTCCATAATATCTGCCGCGCGGGCCATCCAGCTTCACGACCACCACTACCTGTGGGCGATCGGCCGGAAAGATTCCGACGAACGAAGCAGTATAGCCTCCTCCGGCGTAGGAACCGTTCACCACCTTGCGAGCCGTACCGGTCTTTCCCGCCACCATGTAGCCGGCCGGCGCGGCCGCGCTTGCAGTGCCTGCCTCGACCGTCTTCCGCAGCATCTCCATCAAGGTGCCGGCAACCTTCTCGCTCATCACGCGCCTGACGACGCGTCGCTCGTGGCGAAACCGCAGATCGCCATCGGCATTGCGGATCTCCTGAACGAGCGCGGGCTCGAGCAGCTCGCCGCCATTTGCGAATGCCGCGTAGGCGGTGGCGAGTTGAAGCGCGGTCACCGACAGTTCATAGCCAATGGCGAGCGATGCGGCGCTCTGCGGCGTCCAATCGCCGACTGGACGCAGAAAGCCTGACGCCTCACTGGGAAAGAGCACGCCGGTCGGTGTTCCGAAACCGAAATCGCGCAGCGTCTCGTACTCCTCCGCAGCGGTAAGCCGTTCGCTGAACTTGGCGATACCCACGTTGCTGGAGTGCACGATAACCTCGGCGAGCGTGAGGACGCTGTCCCCTGTATGCGTGTCGGTGATCGTACGTCCGTGAATCCGGTAACTGCCCTCGCCTACGCTGACCGTGTCGCGGTCGGAGACACGCCCTAACGATAGGAGCGACGCCGCAATCAACGGCTTGATAGTCGAGCCCGGCTCGAACGGTTCGGTCAGCGCCGGACTTCCGGAAACCGGCTGTCGGAGCCGGACGGCAGCCAGCGCGCGGATCGATCCCGTCCACGGATCGAGTACGACCATGTCTCCGCCATCGGCGCCGGTGCTGTCCACCGCCTCGCGCAAGGCGCGCTCGGCGATCTCCTGCCACTCCTGACTGATCGTCAGCACAACGTCATCGCCGGCACGTGGGGGAAGCTCGACGAAGTCGGGGGACCCGCGCGTACGTCGCGCCCCGTCGCGCACCTGCACCCGTTCGCCCTCGGTACCCGTAAGGTAATCGTCCAGCGCGCGCTCCATTCCGTCGGTACCGCTGCCGCCGGGGGTGGCGCGGCCCACCAGGCGCCGGGTTGACGGGCGGCTCGAGTACCACCGCTGGTAAACCGGGTAGAACGTCACTCCCCTCATGCCTCGCAGCTCGGCGACCGATTCCCGCGGAAAGAGCCCGGGAACCGCGAGCCACATCAGCTCCGGGTTAGTTGCCTGACGAATCGTTCGGGCGGGCAATCGCAGCCGCCGGAGCACGCTCGCCAGGCGAGGCTGGTCGCTGATCTCGCGCGGCGAGATGCCGAGCGACACGTACTCGACGTTGCGCGCGAGCGGAATGTCGTCGACATCGAAGATCGCACCGCGCGGTGCGGGTATCGTGGCAGTGGAAGTCTGCTGCCGGATCGCGGAAGTCGACCACTGTTCCTGCTGAAACAGCTGCACCTGCGCCGACCGCGCGATGAGCAGGAGCACGAACAGCATCAGCGCGAGCTGTACGAGCATCAGCCGGCCGGGACGCGTCATTGCGGCGCGGTGCTCCGGCGGGGAATCATTACGTATTGCGGGCCGGCTGCAACGTGCATCCCGAGCCGGCGCTCGGCGATCTCGGCGATTCGTCCACGGCTTTCCAGCTCCCGGATCTGCGCCTCGAGTCGAGCGCGCTCCGCCTCGAGAGCAAGGCGCCGGTCGGACAGCTCGGCGAGCGTGCGTTCCCCTTCGACGCCGGCGGCGCGGCGCCATACGATGACGACCGCCACCACCAGAATGGCGAGCAGGGCCAGCGCGAGCCAGGAGCGGCCCCGTTTCCTTACGCGGCGCGTCGCCATGCCCTCATCCGTGCACTGCGCGACCGCGGATTGCGCGCGACCTCCTCCGCCGTCGCCGTCACACCTCGCGGCACCACGAGCTCACCGAGCGGCTCGCCCCGGCATGTGCAGACCGGGTGGCGGGGCGGGCAGATGCACGCCGCGCTCCACTCGCGAAAGGCGCGCTTGACGAGCCGATCCTCTCCCGAGTGATAGGTTATCACCGCCAAAATGCCGCCGCTCGTCAGGCGATCACGCAACCGGGGCAATCCATCGGCGAGTGCCTCCATTTCATCGTTCACCGCAATGCGCACCGCTTGAAAGAGTCGCGCGAAGTCGCCAGGTCCCGTGCGCGGACCGAGCGCGCCCCGAATGGCACCGACCAGATCATCGCTCGTTTCCATCGGACGGTTGGCACGCCGCCGCACGATCTCGCGCGCAAGCCTCATCGCTCTCGGCTCGTCCGCGTACTCGCGAAAAATGCGTCCAAGCTCGCGCTCATCCAATTCCGCCAGCAGTGAGGCCGCCGTCACCTGCGCATCATCGCCGGCCATGCGCATGTCCAGCGGCGCCCCCTCTCGAAAGGAAAAGCCGCGGTCGATCGCATCAAGTTGATGGGATGACACCCCAAGATCGAGAAGAATGCCGTCGAATCGTACGCCGGCCAGCGCCCCGATCTCATCTACATTCGCAAAGTTGCCTTGCACCGCGAGAAAGCTGCCGCCCTCCCCCTCGTATTCCCGCAACCGCGACCGCGCCGTCGCCAGTGCGTCGGGGTCTCGATCCAGCCCCGTCACGTGAGCCCCGCTCGCCAGGAGTGCGGCTGCGTGGCCGCCACCGCCCAGGGTTCCGTCGAGCACCCGCTGCCTGCCGGCGAACATCCCCAGTACCTCGCCGACGAGGACCGGCGCATGATATGCACTGGTCCACTCCTCGCCTGCTTCTCGCGGGGCATGCATACTACCTTGCCTTCGTTTGTAGCGTCAAGCGCGTATCCTCACACAACCAGCCCGATGACGACCAACGGCACTCCCGCGACCAAACGGCTGTGCCTCATTCTACATGGCTCGCGCGCGGACCTGCCATCCATGCGCCACCTCGTCCAATGGGTGCGCGAGCGAGGACACACCATCGATGTGCGCGTCACCTGGGAAGGAGGCGACGCGGAGCATTATACCCGCGATGCGGCGCAATCCAGGACGCCCTACGACGCGATCCTTGCCGCCGGGGGTGATGGAACGGTCAACGAGGTGGTCAACGGACTGTCTGGAAGCGACGTACCGCTTGGCATCATTCCGCTGGGAACCGCCAACGACTTCGCGCGTCAGGCGGAGATCCCCGACGATCCTGATCACGCCATGGATGTGGTGCTGCGACACCCTCCGGTGCGCATAGATACCGCGCAAGCCAACGACCGACGATACCTCAACGTGTCGGTGGGCGGTGTTGCGGCCGAGGTGACCGCGGACACGCCCGATGATGCAAAGGCGTCGTTGGGTGTGCTGGCCTACGCGCTGAGCGGGTTGCGCAAGTTGACCGACCTCCACCCCTACACCGCACGCTTTCGAGGCCCCGAGTTCGATCTGCAGTGCAAGGTGCTGCTGTTCGCCATTGCCAATGGGCAGCGAACAGGAGGAGGCACGCTCATCGCGCCAAACGCGGATATCACGGACGGCCTGCTGGACGTCTGCATTGTCGAAGCGCTGCCGCGAATCGACATCGGCCCGATGCTGCTCAAAGTACGCCGTGGTGAGCACATCGGCGAAGAGGGAGTGCATTACGTGCAGCTTCCCGAGGTCGTCGTCACCACGCGCCGGCCGATCGTCGTCAACATCGATGGAGAAACGAACGAGGCGCGCCGGTTCGCGTACGCTTCGCGGCCGGGCGACCTGCTCATCCATCTCCCTCCCGAATCCCAGACATAACGCGACACGGCCCCGGCATCGATTCTTCGAAGCCGGGGCCGTACGCACGTCAGTGCGTCGAGGTCAGCGACAGTCGCGCGCCACCTGGCCTTCGACCGCTGGAGCGAACTGCGCAATGGACCCGAGAATCTGCTGTGCCTGTTCGGGTGCGAAGCTTCCTCCGACCGGCACGTTGATCTGTGCGATTACCATGTGGTTCTGCGCAAGCTGCGCAAGCTCGCAGCTCTTGGTTTCCTGATTCTCCTGAGCGGCACTCGCGGCCACCTGGAAGGCAGCCACACCGTAAAGGAACTTTATCTGCGCGAACGCCTCGCCAAGGCCTTGCCGAACGCCTGGTTGGGCAGCAACGGTATCGGCCAGTGCGAGAATGGAAACAGCTCGCAGAAAGTCTTCACGGTTCTTGGATTCGTTGCCAGCTCTGTACGAGCGATTTCCAACGATGAGCAGTCGTTGCGCAATCTGAGCCTTTGCGGTTGAATCCGCATGCGGCACGGCCGCGCGTAACGCCGCAACCGCGCTGTCGGGCTGGTTCATTTCGACCAGAACGTCGGCCAGGGCCAACCAGCCGGCACCATTGCTTGGCTCGATGGTCAGCGCGCGGCGCGCAGCATCAGCCGATGGCTGGAGCTGCCCCGCATTCTTGAGCATGCGTGAGTGCAGCCCCCAGAGGCCGGCATTGTTCGCGTACTTGGCGACGGCGCGGGCCGTAATCTCCGACGCCTTCTGAGGTTGGCTGTCGGTAGCGTATGCTATCGCCAGCCGCGAGAAGAACAGCGTGTCGGTCGCTGCCGTATCGGTCGAGAGCAGATCTTCACCTGCCGCGATCGCCTGCTTCCACTCTCGAACGGTGAGGTAAATAAGGAAGCGCAGGCGCAGGAGATCGGGATCTCCCGGGTTGGAATCAACCGCCGCTTCGATGATCGGAATCGCCGACCGGGCGTTGCCGGCCTGAGCGAGATAGTTCACCACCTCGGTCTGCAGTGGCACGTTGGTCGGATCGAGCGAGATCAGCATGGTGTAGGTGTTGACCGCCCTGAGCGTGTCCCCGTCGTTTGCGTAGGCGCGCGCTGCGTACAGCAGGGCCAGCCGGCTCGTCGAATCGATCTGCAGCACTTCCTCGGCGACAGCGAGAATCGAGTCGGCGGAGGCCGAGTCTTCAGCTAGTGCGTTTATGAGGCACAGCCGTCCGAGAGTGCCTCGTCCGTAAGCGGCAATGGAAGCGCGCGCGTGTTGGCGCGCCTGGTCAAGGTTGCCGTCGCGAATGGCATTCTCGCAGGCCATCTCGGGCTCGAGCTGCTTGCGCGCTTCCTTGAATTCGCGGGAGAACTGAGTGGCCACATCGAGCAGCCGGCCGCCGGTAAAGGTGCCGATCGGCTGCACCATGTTGTTGTTTCGCGTCAGCACCATCTGCGCGGTGAGCACGAAGCCGTCGCCGCCCTTTCTGATGGAGCCTTCGAGGTATTCATCGGCGCGCAGCTGCTGCGCGAGGAGCTTGGCGGTAACCCGCTCCGGTGCATTGTCGCAGGGGAACCCGGAGGCCTCCAGAAGAGCGCAAATGTTCTCCTTGGAAATCACCCACAGATCTCTGGTGGGGAAGTCCTGGCGAAGGCGCGAACGCACTGCGTCGGCACCGTCGATTCCGAGTCCCTTCTCCGACGACCGGAGCGTGGGGACCATGAACCGTGAGGTGCCTTCTGGCGGCGTAAGTACCCGAGTCCGCTGAGCTTCGGAAGTGGGGGGCGTCAGCAGAGCTGCCGCGACCACCAGGGCGCCCAGCACGCTAGCGGGGAGTATAGATGCCTTCACAGTTCGTTCCTCCAAGAGTCGTGCTCACAGTACCCCGAACCGGGCTGCCAGGGTCCGCCTTCCAGCATGGGCGAAGAGGGATTCGAACCCCCGACATCCTGCGTGTAAGGCAGGCGCTCTAACCAGCTGAGCTATTCGCCCAATAACAATGCACAACTCGCACCGGCGCGCACGAAAAAAAGGGCAGCGCTCCGGATGTCGACGAACTCCGCTCTCTACGATTTGAGAATGGCCAGGGGAACGAGCACGCAGTAGCCGATCACCAACAGAATTGGTGCCAGCGTCTCTCCACCGCGTACGAGATCAGCGTACCCGGCGAGGAGCGTGAACGCGGCCAGCCCCCACCAGACGAGCGCGCGGGAGCGCGCTCCGGACTCTGTTTTCAGCATTATCCGGTTAAGTGTAGGATGCGCGGAAATCGGTGTCAATGCGGTGGGGGTCGGGGGGGGGGGGGGGGGGGGGGGGGGGGGGGGGGGGGGGGGGGGGGCGCGGCCCGCCGACCGACCCCCCCCCCCCCCCCCCCCCCCCCCCCCCCCCCCCCCACCCCCCCCCGCGC
>CAZPCC010000410.1:0-17379 GCA_964584905.1 uncultured Gemmatimonadaceae bacterium
TGAGGCGCACAAGCGGGGTCTCAAGTCCACCGGCCATCTCTGTTCCGTCTCGTTCCGTGAAGCCGTTGCGCTCGGAATCGACAACCTCGAGCACGGGCTGTTCACCAACAGCGACTACGCGACCGGCAAGGAGCCCGATCAATGTCCGAACACGCTCGGCCAGAGCGTCCGTGACGTGGACGTAGCCGGGCCGGAGGTGACGCAGACGATCAAGGAGATGGTGGACAACAACGTCGCCATGACATCGACGCTCGCCGTATACGAGCTGACCTATCCGGATCGTCCGCCGCTCGAGGATCGGGTGCTCGAGGCGCTGGCCCCCGAAGCGCGTGAGGAGTATCTCGCCGTACGCGCACAGGTAAAGGAACGCGCGAGCCAGTCCAACGTGCCGAAGCTCTTCCATAACGCGCAGAAGTTCGAGCGAGCATTCGTGGCGGCGGGCGGTCTACTCGGCGCCGGCGTCGATCCGACGGGCATCGGTGGTGCGCTTCCCGGATTTGGCGATCAGCGCAACTACGAGCTGTTGATCGAGGCGGGCTTCACCCCGGTCGAAACCATCGAGATCATGACGCTGAACGGCGCGAAGATCCTCGGTGTCGATGAACAGCTTGGCTCGATCACCACTGGAAAGATCGCCGATCTCGTCGTGATTCGCGGCAATCCGATCGCGAATCACGGTGACATTCGAAACGTCGTAACGGTGTTCAAGGACGGCGTGGGTTATGACTCCGCGAAGTTGATAGAAGCAGTGAAGGGGCAGGTGGGAATACGGTAGCAGAGATGCGAGCTGCGAGTGCGGAATGGATCGTCTCACCCATCCCGCTCCGCAACCGCAACGTCCCCCGGCCTGCGCGAATCGGAGAATGCCCAGCGCGCCATTTCCTTGATCGTCGGTTCCTTGCCGTACATCAGCATGCCCACCTCGAAGATCCGGCCCGCGAGACGACGCATCAGCCAGATCGTACCCGCGAGGAGCGCCACGGAGAGCGCGATCTCCAACGTGCCCGGATTCGAGAGGATGACGCGCACCGGCATCGCCGACGTGCTCGTCAGGGGGAACAGTGCCAGGATGCGCGACGCGATGTGATCGGGGTCCCGCAGCACCGAAACCGTCATCGCCACTGGAATCATGGGAAGAAACAAGATCGAGGTGCGCGTCGACGTATTCGGGTCGTCGATGGTGGACGCAAACGCGGCAAAGAACGCGTTCCAGAGCAGCAGCCCGAGCACCGAATAGACAATGAACACGAGGATCACAGCTGGCCGTACCGCACCGGCCGGAATGCTGAATTCCCACGCGATCTTTGCCACCACCGCCAGCAGAATTCCGCCGACGACCATGTTGCCGATCGTGGCGAGCGCGTACGCGCAGATGCCGAGGATCTTGCCGTCGATCCACGCCTGCGGTGGGATGATCGCCGTGATGGACTCGGTGACGCGAAGCTGTTTCTCGCCGGTGATCCCGGTAAGCAGGTACGCCATGCTGGTGAAGAGAGCGAGAAGGACCAGACCCTGAAGCACTCCGGCCACGATCTTCTCGCCCTTCCCCGTTCGGGCACGCTCGGGATCGGTGAAGTGAACCTGCATGGACGGCGGGCTGAGGATCAGCGCCAACTCCGCTTCCGACAGACTCGCCGCGGCCAGACGCTCGCGTCGCACGTGCTCGGCGACGATTGCCTGTAGCTCCGCTAGGTAGCGGGGTTCCTTGTCCACCAGTAGCTCGAACGAGTCGTCAGGCCGGCGTTCGAGGATGCCCTGGACGTCGCCCTCGCGGAGCAGCGCGGCGCGCGCGCCGCTGTCGGCCGGCGCCGGGATGAGCCGCACGCGCGCATCGGCTGGCGACGCGAGCTCGACGCCTGACGTGGCGATCGTCATCTGGCGCCGCTCGCCACCCGCAAACCGGCTCACGGCGTATCCCATGGCGCCAAGGAAGACGAAGATCAGCAGCCCGAAGACCTGGTCCTTCCACTTGAAGTAGCGCTGGAACTCCCACACCGCGACGAGCCATGTGAGGCGTGCGTGGCTCATCGGGCACCTCGGCCGCGCCGGTCGTCGTCGTCGCGGACCGCGCGAACGAAGATGTCGTGCAGGCGCGGCGGCTCGGTGCTGATGCCACGCACGTCTCCGCGACCCATTGCGCGCGCGACGAACGGTGCCACGGACACGCCCTGGCGCAGCGTAACGTGTACTTCTTGAGTCGCGCCCGAGTCCATCGCCACATCGTCGACATCCGGGTCGTCGCGCAGCGCGTCCGGCGTGATGCCGCCGTCAAACGTCAGGCGAATGCGCGGACGCGCGTCGAGCCGGCCGTGCAGCTCGCCGACGGAACCGGAAAGGATCTCACGCCCATCGTTCATGAGCAGCACGCGATCGGCCGCGCGCTCTACGAGGTCCATCTGATGCGCGGAGAGGATGATCGTCGTGCCGGCCTCGCGCAGCTCGCTCACGAGACCCAGAAAGAACTCCTGGCTGAGCGGGTCGAGACCCGTGAAGGGTTCGTCGAGCATCGCGATCGCCGGACGATGAATCAGCGTCGCGATGAGCTGCACGCGCTGCTGGTTCCCCTTGGAGAGCGCATCGACGCGATCGTCTTTGCGGTCGAGTAGTTGCAGGCGCTCGAGCCAGTCCAGGGCGCGCCGGTTTGCCTCGGCCTTCTCCAGCCCGCGGAGCCGGCCGAAGTAGACGAGCGTGCGGAGGATCGGGATGTCGCGGTAGAGTCCGCGGTCCTCTGGCAGGTACCCGGTCGCGCCGGCGGGAAGTGCGTCGCCCGACTGGCCGTCCATGGTGACTGTGATGCGTCCTTCGTCGGGACGAATGACGCCGATCAGCATGCGGACGGTGGTGGTCTTTCCCGCACCGTTAGGCCCGAGCAGCGCGAAGACCTCGCCCTGCCGCACGGTGAACGACAGATCGTCCACGACCCGGCGTCCACCGAAGGACTTGCCCACGCGGTCCAGCTGAATGACGGGTTTCATAGCTCGGAAGGCTAACGTACGGCGGAGATCATGGCCATGCGCAGTCAGCCCCGTCGTTGACGGCGAGCGATGTCCAATTCAGCAGCCGTTTGTCGCCTCGTCACTAGACCGATGGAGGGCCTGACCGGCAGCTGAAGTTGCCGACCAATCCCTTCGCTCGTGACAGACGACGAGTGGAGCACGCCGGAGAGCGAATTCATGAACAGGCAATCCCTTGGCGATCACGCACTTTCCGGCTCGAACGGAACCACCGCGTTGAACGACTTCGCGCCGCCGTTCGTGCGCCGGTCCTCGAGACCCCACCTCCTGCATGGGTTCCTTCATGAATCCAGCGTCGTTCCGCGGGCCGACGACGATCATCTCGATCGCCTGATCGCGGAGCAGGAGCGGATCTTTCTCGAGCGCCAGCCCACTGCCGCACTATGGCATCGACGCAGCGTGCGCACCCTCGCCGGCGGTGTGGCGTCGAGCTGGCAGATCTCCCGGCCCCAGCCGATCTGGCTGAGCCACGGCAGAGGCTCGCGGCTTTGGGATCTCGACGGTCACGAGTATGTGGACTTTCACGGCGGTTACGGGGTTGCGCTCGCCGGTCACGCCCATCCCGCCATCGTCGCCGCGATCACGCAACGTGCTGCGCTTGGCACTCACTTCGCGCAGCCGACGCCTGACGCGCCTGTCGTCTCCGAGGAACTCGCGCGCAGATTCGGGCTCCCGGTCTGGCGGTTCGGCAGTTCGGGAACAGAAGCGACGATGGATGCCGTCCATCTGATGCGCTCGATCACGGGTCGCGATCGCATCATCAAATTCGAGGGAGCCTATCACGGACACCACGATTCCGTGCAGGTCTCGGTGCTTCCCGAGATCGGGCTCGGCTCCGACCGTCGTCCGAATCGTGTCGCCGCATCGAGCGGTATTCCTAGCGCGATGATCGAGCTCACCCTCGTCGCTCCGTTCAACGACCTCCAGGCCGTCGAGGCGCTCTTCGATCAGTATCCAGGTGAAATCGCCGGTGTGATCATCGAACCGGTGATGATGAACTGTGGGATCATTCCTGCCGAGCCGGCGTTCCTGGCGGGACTTCGGGCACTCACTCAGCATCGCGGCGCGCTACTCACGTTCGACGAAGTGAAGACGGGGCTCACCATTCACGCCGGCGGCGCGGCCGCCTCGATGGGCGTTACACCGGACATAATCTGCCTGGCGAAGGCACTGGGCGGTGGTGTACCGATATCGGCGATAGGCGGAACTCACGACGTAATGGACCATGTCGCGCGTGGCGACTACGAACAGGTGGGCACCTTCAACGGAAATCCGCTTGCGCTGGCGGCGACGCGCGCCAATCTGCTGGAAGTGCTGACGCCGGACGCCTACACGCGCATCGCGCGGCTGCAGGGCCGGCTGGTCCGGGAAGCAGACCAAGTACTCAGACACTACGGGATCTGCGCACGCATCATGGCGGCCGGGGCCAAGGGTTGCATCTCCTACTCGTCGCAGCGGCCACGCAACTACCGCGACTTTCTTGGCATCGACGGCCGCTACGCCCACTGCGCCTGGCTCTTTCAGTTCAACGGCGGCGTGTTTCTTCCGCCCTGGACCAAGGGGGAGCAGTGGATGATCTCGGCCCAGCACGACGATGAAGACCTCGACCGCTATCTCCTAACGCTCCAGCGGTTTGCGCGCGCGTTGCGCGAATGACGGTTTCCTGGAAGCGGGTTTTTTGTCGCGCCGCCACAATGCCAGTCTTGACGGGCGGTTCGGCGATTCGTAGCGTCACGGAAACTCCTCTGGAGCCGCGAGGCTATGTGCGCGATGGATGCTGAGCGCTGGCAGCGCCTCGAAGCGCTGTTCGTCGGCGCACTCGAGCGTGACGAGGCGGCACGTCAATCCTTCCTGCGTCGCGAGACGGCCGACGATCCCACGCTGTTCACGGAACTCTCGGCAATGCTCGTCGCCAACGGCGACAGCCGTGCGCTCGCTGTCGAGGCGCAGCTGCTTCGGGATACACCGGCTATTTCTCCCTTCACTGGACGCGCCGGACGCGCCCTTCCCGGCAACGTCGGGCCATATCGGCTGATCGAGCAGATCGGGCACGGGGGAATGGGTGTGGTATACCGGGCCGAGCGCGCGGATGGACAGTACACGCAGACGGTGGCCGTAAAACTCGTCCGAACGGACTTCGTCTCGCCCGACCTCGTTCAGCGATCGCGTTCGGAGCGGCAGATCCTGGCTCGTCTCGAACACGCGAGTATTGCGCGCCTGCTTGATGGTGCCGTGGCCGATGATGGTTCGCCCTATCTCGTCATGGAGTACGTGAGCGGGCGTCCGATCACCGAGCACTGTGATGCTGCCTGCCTCACGATCGATGAGCGGCTCAGGCTGTTTCAGATCGTCTGCCGTGCCGTCCACTATGCACACCAGAATCTGGTCGTGCACCGTGACCTCAAGCCATCGAACATTCTGGTTACGGCCGACGGACAGGTGAAACTGCTCGACTTCGGCATCGCCAAGCTGATCGCGGCGGGTGAGGACGATGCACCGAATACCGGAACTCTGCTGTCGCTAATGACGCCGGACTACGCCAGCCCGGAACAGGTGCGTGGCGAATCGATCACGACGGCGACGGATGTCTACGCGCTCGGTTTGCTCCTCTACGAATTGTTGTGCGGCGAGCGCGCGCAGCGAGCGGGTGGTTCGTCCCCGATCGCGATCGAGCGCACCGTGTGCGAAGACGAGCCCCCCTCTCCGAGCACGTCGATAGGCGCGGGTTCGCGGGAACAGGTTGCCGATCGCGTCAGGGTCCGCGGCTTACAGCGGCCTGAACAGGCGAAGAAAAAGCTGAGCGGTGATCTCGACAGGATCGTCGAAATGGCCGTGAGAAAGGAGCCCGAACGACGATATACCTCCGCCGAGCAGCTGTCCGCCGATGTCGAGCGCTATCTGACTGGCCTGCCGGTGATGGCGCGTCCCGGTACCCTTCGCTATCGCACCGCCAAGTTGTTACGCCGCCATCGGGTGGGCGCCGCTGCCACCGCGGCGATCATCGTATCGATTCTGTTTGGTCTGGGTGTGGCAATGGCGGGAGTGGTGCGCGCCCGGGATGCAGAGCGCCGGGCGGTCGCCGATGCGGCGGCGGCGACCAGCGTATCGGAGTTTCTAGTCGACCTGTTCCGGGCCAATGACCCTGGCGAGGCTCGCGGTGATGTCGTGACCGCGCGGCAGTTGCTCGATCGCGGGGCGGCGCGCGTGCGGGTGGGACTCGGCGATCAGCCGGTGGTGCAGGCACGGTTGCTAGGCACGATGGCCCGCGCATATGCGTCGCTAGGCTTGTTCGATCCGGCGGTCGAGCTGCGGGAGCAGGAACTCGAGATCCAGCGCCAACGTGCGGGAGAGTCGTCGATGGAGGCCGGCATCGCGCTCGGGGAGCTGTCGGACCTTTACGGCAGACGCAGTGAATACCCCCGCGCACGAGATGCCGCACGAGAGGCGGTGGCGATTCTGGAGCATACGCCTGGCGGCAGTGGCCGTGAGCTGATGAACGCGCTGAACCAGCTAGGCATGGCCAACGGCCGGCTCGGTGATCTCGCGGAGGCGCAAGCGGCGCTGGAGTGGTCGCTCGCGATCGGCGAAAGTACCTTCGGGCGCGACGATATCTCGTTCACCGGCACGCTGAACAACCTGGCGATCGTGCACTGGATGCAGGGCAACACTTCCGGCGCCAGGCCGCTGTACGAGCGTGCGCTGGTGATCCTCGAACGAGAGCACGGTAGCGAGCATCCCACCGTTGCGCACACGCTCAACAACCTGGGTCTCGTCCAGAATCAGGCGGGGGAGTTGGATGCCGCGGCCGCCACGCATCGGCGTGCACTCGCCATCCGTGAGAAGATTCTCGATGCCGATCACCCGGATATCGCGGAGACGCTCAACAACCTCGGCGTCGTAATGCTGAATAAGCGCGACTTCGCCGCGGCGAGGCCGTTGTTCGAGCGCGCGCTGATCGTTCGTGAACGCGTGCTCGGGCCGAACCACTCCCACGTCGCCACCACCCTGAGCAACCTCGGCACGGCCTTGCTCGAGACCGGCGACTATGACGCCGCGGCGCCGTACCTCCGGCGGGCGCTTGCCAGCCTCCAGAGAAGCGTGGGCCCCGAACACGTCATGACCACATATCCGCTGCTCAGCCTGGCACGCATCGATCGCGCTCGGGGAGACTATGGTGCTGCCGAGACCGGCATCCGTCGCGTGATCGCGATTCGCGAAGCGGCGGGGGGCGCGAACCACCCGGATCTCGCCGCGGCCCTGAATGAGCTCGGAGAGATCGCGCGCGAGGGTGGCCGTCCGGCGGAGGCGGATTCGCTGCGCCAACGGGCCGATATGGTCCGTGCCGCCGCTCGCGGCGGACGTTGAGGTCCGGGGAGTCGGCTGGCGTCCCGTTGTGAAGGCTTCGGCCGCACCGCAGCGTTTCGTCCTCGGCAGATTGCGAGGGGCAGAGTGGCGCGGTATGATCTCGCGCACGATGTCCGATCTCGTCGTACCGCAGACATCGGTGACGATGTGGCTTCACCGCCTTCGGGACGGGGATCCCGAGGCGTTAGGAGCGCTGCTGCCGCTCGTCTACGATGAACTGCACACGCTGGCCAGTGCGCAGCTTCGTAACGAGGGCACCGGACACACTCTGAGCGCCACCGCCCTCGTGCACGAGGCGTATCTGCGCCTCGCGGAACGGGATAAGCTGACCCCCGGCGACCGCCGCCACTTCTTCGCCATCGCGGCGCAGGCGATGCGAAGAGTGCTCGTCGATTACGCCCGGACGCGCAAGCGCAAGAAGCGCGGCGCCGGCGAAGTGCCTCTCTCGATCGAGGCGAATGAGTTCCTGAGCGCCGAGGCTGCGGATGAGCTCGTTTCCATGGACGAGGCACTCGAGCGGCTGGCAAAGGCCAACGAGCGGGCGGCGCGTGTCGTCGAGCAGCGCTTCTTCGCCGGTCTGACGCTCGAGGAGACGGCCGACGTGCTCGGCGTTTCGATGAAGACCGTCCAGCGGGACTGGATGTTGGCCCGCGCCTGGCTCCGAAAGGAGATCGCCGCGGACACATCGATCGGCCTATGATGTCCAACCGGAGTCGTAGTTGTCGCCTCTCATTGGTGAACGCGTCATGAATTCAACCAAGGAGGTATGATGTCCGCTCATCCAGAACAGCGCGATCTCATTCCGCAAACCCCAACCGCTGCGGCGCTCAGACGGGCCGAGCTGGAGTCGGCGAATCCCATCGGGGCGACCGAGAAGCCCAGCAGAAAGCGCGAGATCGAGATCGATCCTGATGCACCCAACGCGCCGACCTGCGGGCCGAAGAAGTACATCACGGTCGACCCCGACGCTCCGGGCGCGCCGACCTGCAAACCAAGGCGCTACATCGTGGCACCGGATCCTGAAACGCTTCGCGCCGCGCCGTTGCCGGCGTGGGCAAAACAGCTCGGCGACGAACTGTCCGAAGCCTTCAATGATCGCGCCTGACGCGCAGCTGGTTGCCTCGCGGTACAACACGTTCACTCCGTCGGCGATTCCAGGCACCTATCTCGCGTTCAACGTCTTCACCGGGGCGTTGCTCGAGTTGGATGAGGTCGACTTCGCGTGCGTCGAACCGCTTGACGGCAACCCGGGGTCGCCGGCTCCGGAGCGACTCGCTCCGGGGCTGCGTGACCGGCTGACGGCGGCCGGCGTGCTCGTGCCCCGCGGATTCGATGAGCGCGCCGCACTGATCGAGCTGCGGCGTCGGTCGATGGATGCCTCCGAGGCGCTGCTGCTGACCATCGCGCCGACCATTCAGTGCAACTTCCGCTGTACCTATTGCTTCGAGGCACATCGGCAGGAGGTGATGACGCCAAAGTCGCAGGCCGATCTCATGCGCTTCATCGCACATAACGCTGAAGGTGCGCGGGCGATCACCACTACGTGGTTCGGCGGCGAGCCGCTGCTGCACCCCGATATAATCGAGCGCATTCAGCGGTTCACCAACGACCTCGGTGCCGCGCGAGGGCTCAGGATATCCCGCGGGATCGTCACGAACGGCTACTTCCTCACGGAGGATGTGATTCGCCGGCTTCAGGCCCTGGGCGACTGGGAGATGGTGCAAGTGACACTCGATGGTCCGCCCCCGATTCACAACAGCAGGCGGGTACTGCTCGGCGGCCAGGGCACGTGGGATCGCATCATCGCCAACTGTCGCACCGCGATCTCGATGGGGCTCGGGATCAACTTGCGCGTCAACGTCGACCGGCGGAACGTGACGATGGCTGGGGCCCTGCTGGACAGGCTCCTCGAAGAAGGCATTCTGCCTGGCGCGAACATCAGCCTTGGCTTCGTGACCGACTCCACCGTCGCCTGCTCGCATGTAAAGGACGAGGTGCTCTCCGATGAGGAGCGGGCTCGAATCACGATCTGGTTCGAGGGAGAGATGCTGCGGCGCAATCTTCTCCCGTCAGTCGGACTCCCGTCCCCGTTATGCGGCCCGATGTGCTCGGTGGAATCGAAGCGCGGCTATGTGATCGCTCCGAGCGGGCTGATTTTCAAGTGTTGGCACCAGATCGATGGATCGGACGAGCAAGCGATCGGGCACCTCTCGGGTACCACGGTTCCCAACGCCGAAGCCGAGCTGGAGCGGTGGACCCGCTATGATCCGTCGCAGCGCAAGGGATGCTCCAATTGCAAGGCGTTTCCGACCTGCCAGGGCGGATGTCCGTGGGAGTACGAGCGCCTGGCGCGGGTGCACAACGGCGAGTGCGATCCGTTCCGCTTTTTTCCGCGCGAGCTGGTAAAGCTCGGTCATCTGCGTTCGCGCGTGAAGCATGCCTCTTCGGCGCGGGGCGCCGCGGAGTTGCCGTCGATGGCGTAGCTGCGGTCCGGGCCCTCCTTCTTCGACGTATTCTGTCATGCCGCATCAAAGCCGCCGTGACTTCTTCCGCCGCTCGGTACGGGTAGCGGGGGCTGCGCTGTTCGCACCGTCGCTGAGCGGATTAGTCGCGCGGTCTCGCGGTGTATTGCCTGATCTCCCCACTGGCGCGGCGTTTCGCCGGGCGGCGTCGGGGGAGGGAGGTTACGGACCGCTCGTGCATTCAGGGCCGGAACTCGCGCTACCCGAGGGATTCATCTACACGGTGCTCAGTCGCAACGGCGCGCCGATGACCGATTGGAGCCCGACGCCCGGCGCGTTCGACGGCATGGCGGCGTTCGCGCTTCCTAACGGCAACGTTCGACTGATCCGCAACCACGAGAACCGGGATTTGCCGGGTATAGCCGTGGTGAAGGGGAACGCGGCCACCGCGTACGATCCGAAAGCCGGCGGGGGCACGACGTCGCTCGAGGTGCAAATCGCGGCAAACGGCGAGCCTCAACTGGTTCGCGACTTCGTAAGCTTGAACGGCACCATCGTCAACTGTGCGGGGGGCCCAACCCCGTGGGGGAGCTGGCTCACCTGCGAGGAGAGCGTCGAGGGGCGTTATGATGGTTGGGGCGAGGAGCACGGTTACATCTTCGAGGTTCCGGCGGTCGCCGAGCGCGAGGTCACGCCGGTGCCTCTCAAGGCGATGGGCCGCTTCATCCACGAAGCGGTGGCGGTTGACCCGGCTACCGGCGTCGTCTACGAGACCGAGGACCGGCTGATTGCCGGGTTCTACCGTTTCATTCCGAGCACGCCCCGATCTCTGGTTGCCGGCGGCAAGCTGCAGATGCTGGCGGTCGAGGGTAAACCTAACTACGATACCGCGGACGGTCAGCGCGTGGGGGAATTGCTACCCGCTTTCTGGGTGGACATCGACGATCCCGATCCTCGGGGCGCCGGCGGCGACAGTGCGGCGGTATTCGAGCAGGGCTTCACCAGGGGAGCAGCGCGATTTGCTCGTCTCGAGGGCTGTTGGTACGGCGACCGCAGCATCTACTTCCACGCCACCAACGGGGGTGATGCGAGAGTTGGGCAGGTGTGGCGATACCGCCCAACCGCGGCCGACCGTGGAGAGCTGTCGCTCGTCTTCGAGTCACCGTCGCCCGAAGTACTCGACTATCCCGACAACATCACAGTTAGTCCCCGCGGCGGAATCGTTATGTGCGAGGACGGCGCTGGGGAGCAGTTTCTGCGCGGCCTCACGCCCGACGGTGCGATCTTCGATTTCGCGCTGAACGTTCTGAACACGACCGAATTTGCCGGAGCTTGCTTCAGTCCCGACGGCAATATCCTGTTCGTGAACATCATGGGCTCGACCCGCGACGCGGGGACCGAAGAAGGTCGGACGCTGGCGATCCGGGGTCCGTGGGAGCGCGGATCCCTGTGACGTCCGGAAACAGGAGCCGGAGGGCGCGGGGCGACTTGATCGCTTCATGCCTCCAGCCCGGAACTTCGGTGAAATCGCCGCCGGCTAGAGTCGCTGTTTAACCGCGTTCGTCCCCTTCTTCACCAGTCCCCAAACGAGTAGCACGAGTCCGGCGATCACCAGCAGGTGAATCACACCGCTGACGATCTTCAAGCCGAGCCACAGTATTGCCCAAAGCACGACGAGCGCTACGCCCAGCCAGACGAACGGATGCATTGCCACCTCGCAGCGGAGTGGGTCAGGCGCGCCCGATGACACGCCCATGCCGCTCTTGATTGCACATGGCGTGCCCTGCCATGCTCGACCGAGCACCATCGATAGCTCAGTGCTTATTACGGGCGCCGGCCACCCCCTCGCTTCACTTTCGAGGCCAGTCCCAGACCTCGTACGATCTTTCCAGTTGTGATCAGTTGCCCGGTATGCCGTTGCGTGTGCTCGGCTATGTGGAAGTGCAATCCGCCTAGCGTGCTTGGGAGTTTACCGCGCCCCACGCTTCGCGGCTCGGCGATCGAGTCCGAAGTCGTTGCGCGGATAGCGTCGAGGGCTCTCCCGATCGAAGATTTTGCCTTGTGCGCTAGGACCAGTGCGTCAGCGGGGGTATCTCCGGGTTCACCCTCCGCGGCAAGCGCCTTACGCTGCGCTTCGTCGAGTTGTTCGCCGCGGGCGTATGTCAGAAGGCGGTCGATGCTGCCGGCGATGTGCTGCAAATGGAACCCGGCCGCCGCCGCACCGCCCGGATTTACCCAAAGTTCGTCGATGGCCAGCGAAGCGGCGGCTCGCTCAATGTCTTCTGCCGACTGAAGCAATGCGTGCGCCGCCGGCTGCAGTTCCGGAATCACGTCGGGAAGCGGGCCGCGCAGCCAGACTTCTGGAAGAGGAGCTGTGCCGGGCTTCATATTAGCGGCATCACCTGAGCCGCAAACCGCTCCATCTCCTCGTACTGTGGGCTGCACTGCAGGAGAAGCAGATCCAGCCCGGCCACCTCGAAATCGCGGATCCTGTCGGCAACCTGCTCGGGCGTGCCTATCAGGCCGGCGCGAAGACCGCGGTTCGACACTGAATAGTCTTCCAGGCTCACCTGCCGCTCGAGCTTCGTGTTGCTGATCCAGTCCTGATAGTTGCCGTAGCCGGCGGAGCCGGGGGATACGTTCGTTATGCGCTCCAGTTCCCGTTGTGCTTCGCGCTCCGTGTCGCGAACAATGACGAACGCCGCCATACCGTACTGCATCTGCGGAAGCGATGTACCGGCAGCACACCGGCGGCGGCGCATGTCCAGGATCCTGGCGGCGACCGGCTCGACCGGGTCTCCGTGCATCACGTAGGCGTCGCAGCGCGCCGCGATCAACCGCTTGGCTGCTTCCGATTCGCCCCCGGCGTACAGAGTCGGGCGGGGGGTACGCACTGGTTTCGGCTGAAGCACGTTCTCATCGATCGAGTAGTAGCGTCCAGAGTAGCTGAAACCTGGCTCGTTCCAGGCGCCATCGAGTACCTGAAGCCACTCCTCCGTGCGCGCGTAGCGGTCCTCGTGCTGATCGAACTGCACGCCATAACGCCGTGCCTCGTCGGCCCACCACGAGGAGACCACGTTGAGCGACAACCGCCCTCCGGAGATCCGGTCGATGTTGGCCGCATGCTTCGCGAGAATCGCCGGTGAGTGAAAGGTCGGGCGGACGGCCACCATGAGCTCGAGCCGATCGGTGACCGCCGCCAGCGCTGCCGCGGTTGACCACGCATCGAGCGAAGGAGCGTCAATGCCCTTGATGTCGTTCAGAAACAGCTCGGCTATGAGAGTGAGATCGTAGCCGATTTGTTCGCTCCGGCGGGCAAGGCGCGAGACATAGTCCCAGCTGGCGTCCATTCCCTCATCGGGAACGTTGCGCAGCCAGCCGCCAAAAACGGGAAGCCAGTATCCGTACCTCATGGTCAGCCTCTCCGGGACCAGTTAGGCAGCGCCGAGAAAGCACCGGCCGGGCCGCCGACTCCTGCACCGATGTTCGGCGTTGCATCACGCCCCAGCGCCGAAAGCTCGCTTCCCGCCGCGGCGGCCAGTCGCGACTCCAGGTAGTCCACCAATCGCGCGTGAGGATCGAACCCGACCACGTTCACCGCATCGGCGACGAAGTTGGAGAGCGCGTTGATGTCGTAGAAGTAGTGCTCACCATCCCGATCGTCGATCAGATATTCGATCCCTCCCACATCGAGCCCCGTCCGCCGTGCTATGGATTCCACCTGCCGGATGATGTGCGTCGGTGGATCGGCCCGCTCCACCCGCATGCCGTTCCTCGGCGCATCGAGGGCGCACGCACCGCGTATGAGCGACTGCCCGTCGGTCGTCTGGCAGATGTCCGCCGGACAGAGGTTGAACCCCTCGGCGGGATAGACGTTGATGGCGTATAGGTAATTTCCGCCGAGGGTCTCCACTCGGGTGATGTGACCACCGCGAAGCGGAGCGTACTCCTGCACCAGCGCGGTCCCATCGACTCCGAAGTCGAGCGCACCTTCAGCGGCGGCGAGGGCGAGCTCGTCTTCGCTATCGAAGCTCGTAATGCCGGCGCCGCTTCCACCGATGTTGGCCTTCACTAGAACGGGATAGCGGAGCGCGCGCGCGGCTTCCACGGTACGCGTGGGATGATTCACTACACGCGTCCTGGGATAGGGCATGCCGAGCTCCTCCAGTAGCCCTATTTGCAGCGCCTTCGAGATCTCGACTTCGTAAGGCGCGGCGCCATTGACGACCGACACGCCGAGCCGTGCGAGATGTCGCAGCCAGTCCAGCGTATTAAAGATCGTCTGTGAATGACCGCGCAGGTATGCAGAAGGCGACGCGCGATTGAAGACGAGAGCGTATGGCACGTCGCGCTCGGCCGGATCGTACAGGTGCGCCGAAGCGTCGAGCCGCACATATGGAATGCCGCGCGCATCGAGCTCGGCGAACAGTGGACGGAACCAGTCGGGATGCTCGTGGAAGATGGCGAGAGAAGGCATGGGACTAGGGACTAGGGGCTAGGGGCTAGGGGCTAGGGACTAGGGGCTAGGGACTAGGGGCTAGGGACTAGGGACCGCAAAAACACGCCGCCCCGGTTCGTGAGAACCGGGGCGGCGGGCGAACAGCGAACGAAATCGCGTCGCGTTACATGCGCACCCCAGAACCCTCACGGACCAGTTGGCCGGTGATGAGACACATGCACATCGTACACATGCGGTTGTGGTGGGCGCGGAGCATCATGAAGTGAAAGTAGCATGATTGCATTCAGCGTCAAGCCGCTGGCGCCCTTTCGCGATGCGCCAAAGGGTGCGTATTTGGCGGCATGCCCCGAGCCCACTTGCACATGCGCGCAATGACCTGGGCACTGCTGTGCGCCATGCTTCTGACGGTTGCCCAGCCAGTGCGCGCGCAGCAGAACGACCGGCCGGTCCACTTGATTCCTCTCCCCGAGGCCGTCACCCGAGGTGCCGGTGAGTTCATCCTCACAGATCCGGTTCGAATAGTCGTCTCTGAACCGAGTGAGCGTCTCCGCGAGGTTGCCGAGTTTCTCTCCCAGGTCGTCCGGCATGGAACAGGCTTTCGTGTAGCCGTCGAGTCCGGTAGAGGAACGGGTTCGACGATCGTGCTCGATGAGCACGGGTCGCTACCTAACGAAGAAGGATACGAACTCACCGTGTCGCCCGGCGAAGTTCGAATAAGTGCAGCCACCCCCGAGGGCGTATTCTGGGGAGTGCAAACCTTGCGTCAACTGCTCCCTCCCGAGTTCGAGGATTCGGCCGGTGCGCGCCGTCCATCATGGTCGATTCCGGCTGTGGATATTGCGGACAGTCCGCGCTTTGCCTGGCGAGGAAGCCTGCTCGACGTCGGACGGCATTTTTTCCCGGTCGACTTCGTCAAGCGCTACATCGATCTCCTGTCGCGCTACCGGATGAACGTGCTGCACTGGCATCTGACGGAGGATCAGGGATGGCGTATCGAGATCCCGAAGTACCCCAGGCTCACCGAAGTGGGAGCATGGCGAACGGAAGCCGACGGCTCGACTTACGGCGGCTACTACACCCAGGTGGAGATTCGCGAGGTGGTCGAGTACGCGCGCCTGCGAAATGTCACCGTCGTGCCGGAAATCGAGATGCCTGGCCACTCGCAGGCGGCGATCGCAGCGTATCCTGAGCTGGGATGCACCGGGGAGCCAGTTCCCGTAGCCATCTCGTGGGGGGTGATGAAGGAAATCTACTGCGTCGGCAACGAGCGTACGTTCACCTTTCTCGAGGACGTGCTCGATGACGTAATGGCGCTTTTTCCATCCAGGTACATCCACATAGGCGGTGACGAGGTACCAAAGGATCGATGGAAGAGCTGTGCCTCGTGTCAGGCGCTGATGCGGCGTGAGGGATTGAAGGACGAGGCGGAACTGCAGAGCTGGTTCGTCCGACGCATAGAGCGCTACCTCGATCGGCACGGCCGCAAGCTCATCGGATGGGACGAGATACTGGAGGGAGGCTTGCCAGGTAGTGCGACCGTTCAGGTGTGGCGGGACACCGCGCACGTCACCGCCGCCGTCAGGCTCGGCAACGCTGCAATCGTTTCGCCGACCAGCCATGCCTACTTCGATGCAAGTCCGCGCAGCATTCCCCTGGAGCGCGTATACGAGTTCAATCCTGTGCCGGAAGGCCTCGATTCAGTCGAGGCAAGACTGGTGCTGGGTGGAGAAGCAAATCTATGGACCGAGTACATCACTACTGCCAACTTCGACCCGATGGCCTTTCCACGGCTTCTCGCAATGGCGGAGGCGCTCTGGAGCGCAGCCCCACGGGATTATCAAGGATTTCTCGACAGATTGCGCGAAGGGCACTATCCGCGACTTCGCGCGCTCAATGTGGGCGTCGGACCGGAAGACCGGGATGTCGTGCGCCTGACGATTGCCTACGATTCCGCCGCCGGCGCGGCGAGTGTGGACGTCGAGAAGAATGTCGACGGACTGGTTGTTCGCTTCACGACCGACGGTTCCAAGCCGAGCGCTGCATCGCCGGAGTATGATGAGTCCATTCGGTTCAGCGATCCTGGTACGGTGACGGTTCAGCCTTTCCTGCGCGGAGAACCGTTTCCTGTCTGGCGCACCTTTACCGTAGTCGAACACATCGCGCGGGGCAGGCCGGTGATGCTGGCCAAGGCGAACAGTCCCCAGTATCCCGGCACCGGCGCGAGGACGCTAACCGACGGACTGCTTGGCAGCACGAACCACCATGACGGGCTGTGGCAGGGGTGGATCGGGAGTGACCTCGAGGCGGTAATCGACCTCGGGGAAAAGATGTCAGTTCGCTCGATAGGCGCGTCGTTTCTTCAGGCGACCGGATCGTGGATTCTTCTACCGAAGTCCGTTGCGATCAATCTCTCGGATGACGGCGTGCGTTGGAGGCCGGCGGCAGAACTGGTGCACGAGGTGCCAGCCGACCGCGACTCCCCTCTTCGCCGGGTGTTCGAGCATGAGCTTGGCAGTGGTTCCGAAGCGCGATTCGTCAAGATCGTCGCGCAGAACCCGGGCGCGCTTCCGGACTGGCATCCCGGGGCGGGGAGGCCGTCCTGGATATTTGCCGATGAGATAATAGTCAGGTAGGGGTCTTCGTGGATTCGTGTGGGTGATTCCGGTCTGACATCAAGGTCGAAGGGTGCGACAGATGAGGCGGATTGGGCGGATGAGGCTGATCGGTTTCGTGTGGAAACAGTGATCAGTATTCGTAGAGTGGCTCTCCGTGAGAGCGAGTCCGGGAATGTTTTCGGAACAGCCAAAGAAAAAACAACCCTACCATCTCATCGATTGCCTCGCCCAGCGATCCTCCCCTCACCCGATCATATCCGCCTCATCAGCCAGATCCGCCACATCCGTCGCCCCTTCGACCTTGATGCCCACTCACCGGCATGCACTTCACGTCGCACGGGCTCCCGGCAGTTCATACTTCTCCTCTGAAAAACGCTATCCAGCTCAAGTGAAAACCCTCCGACTTACCCACTCATTCCCACGAAGGCCCACAATTTTTCTCGCCCTTCGCCCTTCGCACCCCT
>CAZPCC010000411.1:0-3551 GCA_964584905.1 uncultured Gemmatimonadaceae bacterium
AGACAACATCACGCTGTACTGGCTGACGGGAACCGGCGCATCGGCCGCCCGCTGGTACTGGGAGTTCGGACGGTTTCTGGCGGCAGCAGGCGCGTCGGGTCAGGCTCCTCCGGCCGTCTCGGTTCCGGTCGGCTTCACGACGTTCCACGGCGAGATCTGGGCCTCCCCGCGAAGCTGGGTCGAGACGGTTTATCCCGACCTCGCCTACTTCAACGAGGTCGATCGCGGCGGCCACTTCCCCGCCTGGGAGGAGCCGGAGCTCTTCACGCGAGAAGTACGGGCCGCGTTCCGGCCGCTTCGCTCGAGTGTGCGGGCGCAACGCTAGCTCGTCCAGGCTGGACCGCGAGTTGAACCAACGATCGCCGCGTCATGCGCTGCCGCGGCGATCACTGAACTGAAAGCCGACATCTTCGGTTTCAAAGGAGGCATAAATGAAACGGATCGCTTTCTCGCTGGTTGGCATTGCATTCCTGGCCGTGACAGCCGTCATGGCGTCTGTAGCTGGACGAGCTGAAGGGCAGGGATCACCGGTGTTTGTTACCGACATCCCAGAAGGATACCGCGACTGGAGACTGATCTCCGTGGCCCGCGAAGAGGCAGACCTCGATGACATACGCGCCGTTCTGGGCAACGATGTGGCAATCGAGACGTACCGCGAAGGGACGCTTCCATTCCCTGACAACACGATCATTGCCCGTCTGGCCTGGAGTTACGATGCGTCGGAGGAGAACAACAGAGCGTTCGGTCGTGCGCAATCGTTTGTGGCCGGGCACCCGAAGAACGGTGTTCAGTTCATGGTCAGGGACTCAAAGAAGTACGCCGCGACCGGTGGTTGGGGATACGGTCACTTCGATGACGGCAAGACCGCCGATGTGAAGGTGCTCAACACCTGCTTTGGCTGCCACCTCGCCGTCAAAGAGCGCGACTACGTCTTCACTCGCTACTCGCCGTGATGCGAGGACCAGCCCCCCGCGAACCATTTGCGCCGAGGATACTGTCGATGAGCACTATTGAAATCGGACAAGAGATAGTTCGTCGTCGCCGTGACGTTGAACTGCGCATGATTCCGCCTCGGACGCGGATCGTGGTTCTGGGCGGCGGGGTTGGCGGTCTCGCTGCCGCGCGTAATCTCGAACGGCGGCTCCCCCGGCGGTCCGACATCGAGGTCACACTCGTCAGCCGTGACAACTTCTTCCTCCTGAGCCCCCTCCTCTTCGAGGCCTGCTCCGGTGTGCTCGAGTTGCGTCATTGCGCGCAGCCGATCCGCCCCTGCCTCCGGCATGCGCGCTTCATCGAGGCATCGGTCGAGCACGTCGATGTCGAAGCACGGGTCGCGCGCGTCGTAGCATCGGAAGGGGTTGTTCACGAATTGCCTTACGACCACGTCGTCATCGCACTCGGCGCGACGACGAACCTGCATCTGATTCCTGGGTCCGAGCATGCACGAACATTCAAGACGGTGGCCGACGCACTCATGCTGCGTAACCACGTCATCGAACGCATGGAGCGCGCGGACGTGGAGACAGACGCACAGCGGCGCCGGCAGCTGCTGACGGTAGCCGTCATCGGCGGGGGCCTCGTCGGGGTCGAGCTCCTAGGCGAGCTGACCGCATTCATACACGATCAGCTCCGATACTATCCACGCATCCGTCACGAGGATCTGCGCTTCCACCTGTTCGAGGCAGGTGATCGCCTGCTGCCGGAATCGACACCTTTCGTCGCGAGATACGCGGATGGAATTCTGCGCCGGCGTGGCGCGGAGCTGCATGTGTCGACGGCGGTGCAGGCAATTGAGCCGCGCGTCGTGCGGTGGAAAGACGGCGCGATCGATGCCGACACGATCGTGCTCGCCCCCGGCATCGTACCGAGTGCGGTCGCGGCCGCCGTCGCGGTGGAGCGTGACCGGCGCGGCCGCATCGTCACTGACGCGACGCTGCGTAGCGTCACTCATCCGACCGTATGGGCCATCGGTGACTGCGCCGCGATCCCCGGCCCTGACGGCAAGCCCTACCCGGCTCTCGCGCAGCATGCCGTAAGGCAGGCGAAGCACGTCGCGCGCAACATTCGCGCAGTAGCGGATCGTCGCGAGCCAAAGCCCTTCGTGTATCGGATGCTCGGCACGATCGCGACGTTCGGCCACACGCACGCCGCGGCCGACGTACGAGGGCTGCCGCTGAAGGGCTTCGTCGCGTGGTGGTTGCGCCGGACCTACTACCTGTTCCAGATGCCGCGGTGGGACACCCGTGTGCGCATCGCGCTCGACTGGACGGTGTCGCTCTTCTTCAGACCCGCCCTGACGAAGATCGATCTGGCGCAGGAGCGCGAGCAGGAGTTGCGCAACTGTCCGGCGGGTGCGTTGCATGCACGCGCGTCGACACCACGTGCCGACACGGTGGCCGCGATCCGTGCTTGAACAGGATATCCATTACACGATGGTATCGGGCGACAGTCAGCGTTCGAATCGGCAACCCTGCACGATACCATCGGCCAATATCGACGCTCCAAAGCGGGCTTTATCAATACACTGCGTTCGGTAATCCGGACTGCGTCGAGCAGGAGCACCAGGCAGTCAGCGCGATAGAGGGCCCACGCGAGGGAGAATATATGACCACGATCATCGGCCTTTGCGGAAGTCTCCGCGAAGGATCATTCAACCGGATGCTGCTGCGCGCAGCCGTCGACGCCGCCCCACGAGGGACGGCCATCCAACCTGAGTCCATTCGTGAGATCCCCCTCTACGATGGCGATGTCGAGGAAAAGGAGGGTGCGCCTCCTGTTGTGCGCCGGCTCAAGGACCGGATCGCTGACGCCGACGGCCTGCTGATCGTCACGCCCGAGTACAACGCCTCGATTCCCGGCGTATTGAAGAATGCCATCGATTGGCTGTCGCGCCCGTCGGGGGACATCCCGCGCGTATTTCGCGGGCGTCCGGTGGCGATCATGGGCGCGAGTCCAGCGCCCGGTGGGACTGCGCTGTCGCAAACGGCGTGGTTACCCGTGGTGCGAACATTGGGGATGCGGCCGTGGTTCGAGCGCTCGGTGCTGATATCTGATGCCGGGGCAGTGTTCGGCAGCGACGGTCGCGTCGCGGACCTGGCGACGCAGTGGCACATACGGACGTTCATCGAGGGCTTCGCGGCATTCGCGCACAAGCAGCAGCGTCGGTACACCCGTTGCTCGTCCGCTGCTCTCACTCGGTGAGTCACCGCAGCCAGGAGGACAGCAGGCCAAACGAGCGAAGCCTTACGGCATTGAACCCAGGGAGACACGATGACGACCGCTACTCTCGACGACACGCGCATGGCTGCCGCAACCGCACGGCATTGGATCGACGGCCGCTGGCTGGACTCGGGGGATCACAAGGACAGCATCGATCCGGCGACCGGTGCGGTGATAGGCCGATATTCACTCGCCGGAGAAACCGAGGCACACAAGGCGGTGGCGGCGGCACTCCGGGCATTCCGCGAGACAGAGTGGAAAGACGACCGCGCGCTTCGGTCGCGCGTCCTGCATGAGATGGCTGAGCGTTTCGAAGCGCGTGCAGCCGATCT
>CAZPCC010000412.1:0-15206 GCA_964584905.1 uncultured Gemmatimonadaceae bacterium
CTGGGGATTTTCCCGCAATTCGCACTTCTTATTTCGAGACTTGCTTATTGGGGAGGACTTCCCGTCGGCGGCGTCGGGTTCTGTGTCGGCGGCTGTGTCGGCGGCACTCCCATCGGCACCTGCGACTGCGGCTGCTGCCGAGCACGAGTCGAATCGATTGCTGCGCGAACCTTGGTGGCGCGCTCGAGCGACCTTGCGATTCCTGCGCGATTCACCGTGTAGTCATACTTCTCGCGCAGCACCTCGCTGAGGGGCATCGGAACTTCGACGTACGGAACCTGGTCGAGCACGAGCTTGTCCATGTAGCTCTCGACCATTTCCGAGGCCACCCGTTCCCGCTGCGCCGGTGCGGGAGCGCTGTCAGCGAGAGTAGGCGGATTGATCTTGAGCTCGGTCCAGACCCGATGCACCAACTGCGAGAACTGGTTACGGGCGTCGGTCAGCTCGGCTGGACTCAGTTCGACCTTGGCACTGTCGGCCTGCGCCAGCACCAGCTCCCCGCGGATGAACTGACCGCGCGTGAACTCGATCAAAACGGAATCGGGAGCCTGCGCCGCCTGCTGGCGCATCATTGCCTGCGAGCGCGCTGGATAGGCGGAGATCCACCTGGCAAGCCGCTCCGACGTGAAGTTGCCGGCGCGTGAGGTCGCGATGACGGTGCGGTCCTTGGTGTGTTCCTCCGGCGCCTGCATGACCTTCTTGATCACCTCGGCGGCGTTCGACTTGAACTCGATGTTGCCGGCCTGTTCGACCTCCGCCAGATAGGTGCTCTCCGCGACCTGCACCGCCGAGCCGGCGATGAGGTCGGTGAACTCCTGCAGGTGATTCTGCTGTACTTCGGCGTAAGGCATCCGGCGGATGATGTGCCAGCCGAACTGCGAACGAACCGGCGTCCGCGTGATCTCGCCAGGCTGGAGGTTGAACAGCGCCGTCTCGAACTCCGGCACAAACTGCCCGCGAGGCACGACGTAGACACCACCATTGTCCTTGGACCCGGGATCCATGGAAAACTGCCGCGCGAGTGCGGCGAAATTCTCGGCCGTGGCCTCGCGAGCCAGTCCCTCTGCCACGCGCTGCATGCTGTCCTGCTTTGCCTGGCTCAGCCCCTGCTCGGGTACGCCAATGAGAATGTGAGCGGCGGCAACGATGTCACCGCGCAGATAGGTGGCCTCGTTGGGTATGGTGTCGATTGTCCATTTCGACTGGACCTGCTCATGCCACTTGGTCGCTCGCTGCTGGGAGAGCATGGCCCACATCGCCCCGTCGACCTCCTCTGGATCGTTGAGCGAGTCATTGTTGGCCGCGGCAAGTCCGAGCAGCTGGTAGTTCACCCAGAGGTTGGCGATCGTGCGCGCCGCCTCCTCGTTCAGGGGGATCTGAGACGTGCCCATGAGCTCCGCCAGTCTCTCGGTCGTAAGCTCCTGTGAGCCGGCGCGGGCGACGGTATCCACGTGGGCTGTCATCGCCTCGCGGAATCCATCGCAACCAGGTAAAAGGACGAGCGATGCCGCAAGGGCAAGTGTCAAGCGCTTCATGTCTTCGAGGGGACGGTGTGGGGTGATGTGTCGGCAGACGGATGGAGAGTCCGGAGTGCTCGAACGAGTCCGTCGAGGATCTCCATCCCGCCGAGTCTGGTAAGCTTGAGGGACAGCGGATGCATCCGGCGAACATCGGCCTGGAATTGCACCTCGCGGAATGCCGCTGTAAGGCCCTTGAGCCTGGGTACGGCGTCGTCTCGAAAGGTAATACGCGCCTCGTCGCCGCGCACCAGCAGTCCTTCAATCCCTAGTCTTCCGCCGATGATCCGTAGCAGAGAGAGAGCCAAAAAGGCCTCGGCCTCGCGTGGTATGGGACCGAATCGGTCACGCAGCTCCTCCCTCAGCGCCTCGATGTCCTCCACATGGTGCATGCCTGTGAGTCGCCGATAAACATCCAGTTTGGCCTCCTGGATGTGGACGTAGTCGTCGGGAAGATAGTGCGGAATGTCCATCGACACGTCGGAGGGTATGAACCTGGGGCCGCTTTCCCCTCGCATGAGCCGGTTGACGGTCTCGTCCAGCATGCGCAGATAGAGATCGAAGCCGACGGCCTGAACAAAACCGGACTGTTCGGGCCCGAGCAGGTTCCCCGCCCCGCGCATCTCGAGATCCTTGAGGGCCACCCTCAACCCCGCACCAAGCTCGGTGTGGTGCTCCAGCACCTGCAGGCGCCGCTCGGCTTCCTCATCTACTGAGTCGGGAACCAGCAGGTAGCAGTAGGCGCGTCGGTGCGACCGCCCAACGCGTCCGCGTAGCTGGTAGAGCTGCGCCAGCCCGAAGTGATCGGCGCGGTCGACGAACATGGTATTGGCGTTGGACACATCGAGGCCGGACTCGACGATCATCGTGGAGACCAGCACGTCAACTTCGCCCTCGACGAAGCGGCGCATGACTGCCTCGAGGTCGCGCTCACGCATCTGCCCGTGCGCCACTTCAACCCGGCCGCGGGGCGCGAGGTGGCGCACCCGCTCCGCCATCGACTCGATGGTTTCGACGCGGTTGTGAACGAAGTAGACCTGGCCGCCGCGATCGAGCTCGCGCGCAATACCCTCCTCTATGAGCGCCGCGTCCCACGGCTCGACGAATGTGAGTACCGGGGAGCGGTCGAGCGGTGGTGTCTGAATGAGCGTCATGTCGCGCAGCCCGGCCAGCGAGAGGTGCAGCGTGCGCGGAATCGGAGTCGCCGTCAGCGTCAACACGTCGGTTTCGGCACGCAACTGCTTGAGACGCTCCTTGTGCCTTACGCCAAAGCGATGCTCCTCATCGACGACGATGAGTCCCAGGTCGTTGAAGACGACATCGGCGCTGAGCAGCCTGTGCGTGCCGATGATGATGTCGATCTTCTTCTCGGCCAGCTTCGACAGCACGGCGCCCTGCTCCTTCGCCGTCTGGAAGCGGCTGAGAGTGACGACGTTGATGGGAAAGTCGGCGAGGCGCTCGGTAAAGGTGCGTCCATGCTGCTCGGCGAGAATGGTCGTCGGCACGAGGACCGCCACCTGACGACCCGATTGAACGGCCTTGAATGCGGCACGTACGGCAATTTCGGTCTTGCCGTAGCCCACATCGCCGACGAGCAGCCGATCCATCGGACGCGTGGCTTCCATGTCGCCTTTCACCTCGACCGTGGCCTTACGCTGATCGGGGGTGTCCTCGAAAAGGAACGATGATTCGAGCTGCCTTTGCCAGGGCGTGTCGGGGGAGGCCGGTGGCTTGGCGGCGACTTTACGCCTCGCGTAAAGATCGAGCAGTTCGAGCGTCATCTCCTGAAGCGCGGCGCGTGTCTTGTCGCGCTGCTGCGCCCAGCGCCGGCCACCGAGCTTGTGCAGACGGGGCGGCACTGCCTGGGTGCCGGCCTCGGCCGAGCGGTACCGCTCGATCTGATCGATACGATACAGCGGAACGTTCAGGCGATCCCCGCCCTCGTACTCGATGACCGCAACCTCGACCATGCTCTCCCGCACGAACACCCGTTCGATTCCCCGATAGATCCCGATGCCGTGCTCCAGATGGACCACGTAATCGCCGAGCTTGAGCGTGGTCAGGGCATCGACGGCGGCGCCGGATGCATAACGCCGCTGCCGGCGAATGCGGCGGTCGCGGCGAAAGATCTGATGATCGGTGAGAACCCGCAGCCCGCCTGTGCCTGACGATCCTGACGGAACGATGAAGCCGCCGTCGAGCACTCCGACGGCGACTCCGGCCCCTACCGGGCCATGCTCCGACAGCAACTCCTCGAGGCGCTCCGCCTGGCCCGCATTGTCGCAGAGGATGAGCGTCGGGATCGGGTCGTCGGTGAGCTGGCGGAGCCGGCGCATGTCGCGTTCGACCGTTTCCGGGGGCAGTACGCCGAAGTTGATCTCGGGCGGTACCGGCTCGGCCGCTCCCATCGCCCGGATGTCGATCGTGCCGAACGACGCCATTCGTCGCAGGGTCGCGTCAGGCGGCGCGAACAACTCGGAGCGCGATGGCGCATCCTCCCCGCGACGACGTGCCAACTGGATGTGATGCTCGGCCTCGTCCCAGGTGCGAGCCAGCTCCGGATCCAGATGGGTGCCGGCCGGAAGCAACAGGAGAGTATCAGGAGGCAGGAGGTCGAGTAGCGACCCGCGCTCGCCTTCCTCATCATCGCCGGCGGCCGAGTGGCTCTCCACTGGAAGGACGATCGCCAGTTCGGCGTCGCGGGTGGACCGCTGCGTCTGGATGTCGAAGTGTCGCAGCGACGCGAGCTCGTCACCCCACAGCTCCGCGCGAACAGGGTAAGCCATCCCGAAGCTGTAGATGTCCAGAATGCCGCCGCGCACGCTGAACTGCGCCACATCGTCAACCACGGGAACCCGGTCGAATCCGAGGCGCTCGAGGCGCTCGATCAGCGCTTCCAGCCGGTGCGTGTCGCCCTGCCGAAGCTCGATCCGGCCCGTGGCCAGGGCGCCCGGGAGACGGGTAAGCTCCAGCATTGCGCGTGCGGTGGTGACGAGGAGCTGTGTCTCTCCGCGCGCCACGCTGGCTAGCGTTTCGACGCGCTCGCCGGCTACCTCCAGGTGCGGCTCCAGCTCTCCGAATCCTTCACGAGGGGGGTACAGAACCGCACCCTTCTCCAGCAGCACATCGAGATCGGAGAGCCAACGTTCGGCATCGGGGAGCGTCTCGGCGACGACGACGATGAACCGTGAGGATCCGAGCTGCCTGGCGAGGGCCGCGCACAACACGGCACTCGCCGATCCCGCCAAACCTCCTATCGTGCGCCGTTCGCCTGGAACCGGGAGCGTATTCGTCAGGCGCGTGAATGCCGCGAGGGATTCAAGGGCGTCGAGAACGAGCGGCAGCGACAATCGGGCGTCGGGGACGAGGTACGAGCTGCGAAGTGCGAAGTGCGAGGTGCGAAGCGTGCGTTGATTACACCTCAAATCTAGCGGTGCCGGGCGCATTCCCGGCTCGTTTGTGAATTTCGATCCCGGTCGTCGTAACTCCTGATTCCTGGTTCCTATGTACTGCTTCCTGCCTTCCTCGTTCCGGCAATCGCCGACTCGGCCAGCAGCAGCGCGATGGCCAGGACGAGCAGCGGCATGCCGATCGACCGGCGGGGAGCGCTGTCGAACACCTGCGCCATGTGCTCGCGCGCCGAGGTCGTAACCACGGCATCACGGGTAAGTAGCAGCGATCGCAGGGCGTCGGGGTCAAGTCGGCGAAGGTCCGACTCTTCCGGTTCGGGGTTGGCTACCACCGCGCCCACACGATCTTCGCCGCGCAGGAAAAAGTAGACGCCCGATCGCGGAGGGAGAGTCACGGAGTCACCCGAGACCGTAATCCGGGTGCCATCCAACAGCTCCAGCGCCGTTGCACCGGGCTCTGTCGAAACGGTGGCACCGGGGTTCACCAATTCGGAGTTGCCCTCCGCTGCCAGCGCTCGCGAAACCACCTCGGCCAGCCACGGTACGAAGGCGGCCCGAATCGGCAACGTCGTGGCTTCCGGCACCAGCGGAGAGCCGACCAGGACGTAGCCGTCGCCACGGATGATCCACGGTGCACCGCCGGCGGTTGCGAGCGTCTCGGCCGCGGCGCCATCGCGCGCGACGAGCGGGTAGCGAAGCGCGACCCGGATTCGCTCGCCTGACGACAGAGCCGCACCATCTGCGGTATCGCCCGCGGCAATGACACTGGCAGTATCGCGGCGCGCCGCGCCCAGCCTCCAGGGAATGTTCAGGCGTTCGAGGGCGCGATTCGCCGCGCCGAGTCGCACCGGATCGGCTGGCGCCAGCAGGAGCGCCGGAAGGCGGGTCGCCGCATCCGCAGGGACGATCTGGATCGGACCGCCAATGGCGATGCGCTCCGCCTCGGCGAGCGCTTCGACGGCGGTGCGGACGAACTCACCGGAGCCGGGGTGCACCGTCACCGCGGGCGCCGGTCCGATCCAGGCCGCAAAGTGGCGCACGTTGTCTCCAAGCATCTCATCAGGTTCGAGCTCGACCGAGCCGGCGGCCCATCCCCGGCCGGCGGGAGCCGCGCGCACAGTCACTTCCTCGTCACGTGACGATGTCCCGCGCGCCAGGGTACGACCGTCAAGCGTTATGCGATAGGTGGCGGAGTCGGGCGTCAGGATGCGCGCGCGTACCGCGCCTCGCGGCGTCCAGCGCAGAGGCAGCGCCGCGGCGCTGATGACACCGCGGTTTGCGGGCGGAGGTTCACCGGGAATCCAGGCGCGAACACGCACATCCCCGAGCGTCAGTGGCTCGGGCCAGCTCGTTGCCTGCGCGTCGGTTACGAGGACGATCTCCCTCTCGGGTAAACCGCCCTGCCCAACGAGTGCCGCGGCCGACGTGAGCGCGCGTGAGGGGTTGCCGGCCCCGGCGAGCGGTTCCACCCTGTCGATCGCCTCGAGTACCGCGCTCCGATCTCCACCATGCACGCTGCCATCGGCCGTCACGAGCCAGAGCCGGTCCTCGGTCCCGCTCAGCCTCGCTGCCGAACGTGCGCGATCGCGCAGCCGCTCCAGCTCCGGCCGGCCGCCGGCGATGGCAGTGGTGCTCAACGAATTGTCTAGTACAATGGCGAGCGCCGTGGGCGCGTGGCCGCTGCCCTCGATCCGCAACACCGGACGCCCCGCCGCCATGACGATCGCCAACACAGCCGCAACCCGCAGCAACATGAGCAGCAGGTTGCGCAGGCGAAGCTTTCGACTGTGCTCCCTCTCCGCACGCGCCAGGTAGCGCACGGCGGGAAAATCGACCCGCGTGCCGATCCGCCGGCGCATGAGATGGATGAGCAGCGGCACCGCCGCGGCGGCGGCGGCGATCAGGTAGAGCGGCGTGAGGAAAGCGATCACGCCTGGCGTTGCCGATGGGCGAAGGCGCGGCGCAGCGGCACGCCGAAGGGCGAGTCGGTAGAGACGACCTCGTACGCCGCTCCGACCGAGGTGAGAGCGGCGCGCCATTCATCCAGCGCCTCGACCACGGTGGCTCGATAGGCAGTCCGTACATCGGCCACCGTAGCCGGGATCTCGTCTCCCGATTCCGGATCGATGAAGATCGCCTCTGTAGCCTGCGGCAGCTCGCGCTCGGCCGGATCCATGATGTGCAGCACGGTGACCTGATGTCCCGCCTGGCGCATGCCGCGCAGCACTCCGAGCACCGGCGCGGGATCGAGCAGCAGGTCGGAAACCAGCACGATCATTCCGCGCCGCGAGATGAGACGTCCCGCCGCTTCGAGCGCTTCGGGTGCGTGCGTGGCGCGTGCGATGCCCGGATCATTGAGCGCGGCGACCAGCCGGCGCCAATGATTGGAGCGCGACCGCGGGGGCAGCGAGGTGCGCACACGGTCGTCGAACCTGATGAGCCCTACGGCATCGTGCTGTCTCAGAAAGAGGAGCGCGAGCGCCGCAGTCAGGCGCTCGGCGTAAGCGAGCTTCGTCAGGCGGGCCGGCGCCCCACTCCAGTCCATCGACCGGCTTACATCGAGGACCAGCGTGGCGCGGAGATTCGTTTCCTCTTCGTACTGTTTGACTACCCAGCGATCAAGCCGCGCGGCGATTCGCCAGTCGATGTACCTCAGATCGTCGCCCGGCTGATACGGGCGATGCTCGGCAAACTCGACCGAGAACCCCTTCCGCGCCGACCGATGGAGCCCGGTGAGGAATCCGTCCACAATCCAGCGCGCAACTATCTCGATATGGCCGAGAGAAGCCAGCATTGCGGGGTCGAGCAGGTCCGGACGGAGCATGAATCTGAAAAGCGGGAAATGGGAAACGGGAAAGGGGAAACGGCAGAGGCGGGAAATCGGAAATCGGGAATCGGGAATCGGGAATCGGGAACGTAATACGATGGCGTGCAAGCCTGAGGCTCACCGAACAAACGCTTTACAACGCGGTTCGCTCAATCGAGGTGTCCGATTCCCGATTCCGATTCCCGATTCCCGGTTCCCACCCGTTTCCCATTTCCCATTTCCCGCTTTTTCCATTCCCGATTCCCGATTCCCGATTCCCGACCTCGGGCACAGCCGTTGCTCTGCTGCCTGGTACCTCGAACCGGAGCGCGTCATGGAGCTGCTCATCTGGCTGCTCGTTGGGCTGGTCGCAGGAGTGTTGGCGTCGGTGACCGTCGGTGGTATCGGCTACGGGATCATCGGTGACATCGTCGTAGGAATCGTCGGCGCCTTCATTGGCGGGTGGCTGTTCAGCGCGCTCGGCGTCACGTCGCCAATCGGAGGGATCGCCGGATCGATACTCGTGGCGTTCATCGGTGCGGTGGTACTTCTGTTGATAATCCGCGCTATACGGAAGACGACATAGGAAGGAATTGCGAAGTGCGAAGTGCGAAGGGAGGCGAGCCGCTGAGCGTCAATGAAGTCTCCCGCGATTTTCGCGGCTCGCCCCCTTTTATCTCGCCATTCGCAATTCGCACTTCTTTTTTGGTTCTGTCCACATACAGTGTCCGCGTCATAGGACATGTGAGCTTTGCGCGCCGGCGGCCGTTCTAGTAACATCTTTCACAGCAATCAGTTACGAACCATGGCGCCTAGGCATGCGTGGTGCTATGCTGGGAGAACGAGTCTCTCCTGGAGTTCAGTATGCTGACGATGGCAACTGCGATTTTATCGCTGACGCCCCTCCTCTCGGATACGCCGGCCCAATCTGCCGGGCGCCTTCCGACGCTGCCGTTCATCTGGGCGCAGCAGCGGTCGATCGAACCGCAGCCGCACGTGCGGCTCTGGTTCCGCGCCGATAATCTGTTCCGCCGCGGCGATCCCGCCGATCTGTACTTTCGCACCGAAGAAGACGCGTACGTCATGATCGTGCGCGTCGATACCGACGGTCGGCTGACGATCCTCTCGCCGGCGCACGCCAGGGATCATCAGTTCGCACGCGGTGGGCGAACCTACCAGGTCCCTGGCACAACGCACGGTTCATTCAGGATCGATGATGATCCCGGCATGGGGTACGTGTTCGCGGTGGCTTCGTGGGAGCCGTTCGATCTCCACCGCGCTGCACTCGGATCTTCCGGTGCCTATCGATTCGCCGGCCAGCGAATTCGCGGCGACCCGTTTCTCGCCGTGCAGGACCTTGCCGATGAGCTGCTCGATGACCGGTATGGCTACTACGCCATGGATCACGTCGCCTACTACGTGGACCGCCGCTACGAGTACCCGCGGTATCTCTGCTACGACTGCCACGCCTATCGCACGTACGCGCACTGGAATCCGTATTCGCACAGATGCGTGAACTTCCGCATGGTGATCTATAACGATCCCTACTACTATCCCTACCGTTATTCGCGTGGGAGCCGCGTGATTTACGTGCGCGAGACACGGCGTCCCCGTTACGAGTTCAAGGGTGCGACGCGGGTGGGATCCAGGAACGACGAACCGTTCATCGACTATCGTTTCCGCGGCACCGACATCGACAACCGCCGCCCGGGATCCCCCGCCGATGATCCGAACGTTCCTCGGCGCGTGAACACGGCCGATGCCGGTGCGACGCGGCCGGGCGATGACGTGACGAGCCGCGCAGGCGTCGGTGGCCGTCGTGTGATCAGTAGCGAGGAACCGGTTCGTCCGGGGCCGGAGGGCCGTCTACCGCGCCGCGAAGGTGAGGACCGGTCCGCCGAGCCACGTTCTCCGCGACGCGAGACGGGGGAGCGTGATACCAGGGTGGGTGAGCCGCCAGCGGGCGAACGGGAAGCCAATGGCCCGCGGCGCGAGCCCGAAGGCGACGGCCGGTCACGCTTCGAGACGTTGCCGCCGGAGGTCCGCACGCCCCGACGGGAAGAGCCCGAGTCGGGCCGCAGCACGGATCCGCGCCGTCAGGAACGGCAGCCTCTAGGCGAGCCGAGGCGGGAGCCGGAGCGTCGGAGCGAGCCGCGGGTGGCCCCGCTGGAGCAGGCCCCGCCTCGGCGCGAGGTAGAAACGCGTCAGCCGGAGCGGCGGCCTGAGCCGGCGCGTCAGGCAGAGCCGACGCGACAACCGGAGCGTCGCCCCGAACCCGCGCGGCGGGCGGAGCCTCGCCGAGCGGAGCCGGCGCGGCAAACAGAGAAACGAGCGGAGCCACGCCGGGAACCTGCCAAGCGGGAAGCCGAGCGCAAACCGCCTGAGCGTACCAGTACACGGCCGACTCTCGAGCGGCGAAAGCCATGAAGAAAGGAAAAAGGATAAAGGAATTGGGAATTAGGGGGTGGTACGCGAGCAGCGCCGTTGGCGCTGCTCGCCTTTTGATAAATGCGGGGCGCGCAGCCGCCTCGCGTACCACCCCTAATTCCTGATTCCTATTTCCTATTTCCTTTTTCGCGCGTCGGTCCCGGGTTGGCGCGGCCGTTCGCACTTTCTACCTTACGTTGCAACTCACCCCAAACGTGGATCAGTCGATGTCTCTCAGCCCACTTGCCCGCTATTCAGCCTTGGGAGCCGCGCTTCTCGCCGTCGCGGGTGCGGCCGGCGCCCTGGCGACTGCAGAAGCGGCCCGCACCGATTCTCCACCGACCGAGATCACGGTGTACAAGACGCCGACCTGCGGATGCTGCACCGCGTGGGTGGATCACATCCGCAAGAGCGGATTCGTCGTAAAGGCCAAGGATGTGCCCGACCTTACGGCGCTCAAGAAACACTACGGGGTGACGCCGGATCTGGCCTCCTGCCACACGGCCTTCGTGGACGGTTATGTGATCGAGGGTCACGTGCCTGCCGACGTCATCGCCAAGCTTCTCAAGGAAAAGCCCAAAGTGAAGGGCTTGGCCGTTCCGGGCATGCCAATGGGCTCGCCGGGAATGGAAGGGCCGAGGTCGGAGCCGTACGACGTGGTGGCGTTCGATTCGACGGGTAAGAAGTCGGTATTCGCGAAGCGATAAAGGCACCTTCGTCACGATGCCTGCCGAGAACCCAGGCGAACCAGCCAGCTCGTCTTGTCATGCGTTGCTCGTAAGGCAGAGCAGGCTGGGCAATGATGGCGGTGAACGCATCGTTCCAAACCGATCCACTTCTGCGCAGTATTGACACGAGACGCGTCTGGCTCCGGGCGGCAGGCGGCTGGGGCAGACGTCGTGCTGCGCATGAGCGGAATCCACAAGTCGTTTCCGGGCGTGGTGGCGCTGGCCGGCGTAGATCTGGAATTGCGTCGCGGCGAGGTGCACGTGCTGGTGGGAGAGAACGGCGCCGGCAAGAGCACGCTCATGAAGATTCTGAGCGGCGCGTACCGCAAGGATGACGGAATGATCTCCCTCGAGGGGCGCGAGGTGGAGATCGCCGGACCACGACACGCCCGCGAGCTGGGCATCGGAATCATCTATCAGGAGCTGATGCTGGTGCCGGAGCTCAGCGCCGCCGAGAACGTGTTTCTCGGCCGCGAGCCCCGGCGGCTCCCGGGCCTGGTGGATCGGCGTACGATGATGCGTGACGCGCGCCGCCTGCTCGATGAACTCGGCGCCGCGTTCGACGTCGGGGCACCGGCGCGCCAACTCAGCATTGCTCAGCGGCAGCTGGTCGAAATCGCGAAGGCGCTCTCGCTCGACTCACGCATTCTCGTTATGGATGAGCCGACCTCGGCACTCACCGGGCGCGAATCGGCCGCGCTGTTCACGATCATTCGCCGGCTCACTGCTCGCGGCGTTTCCGTCGTCTACATCTCTCACCGGCTCGATGAGATCTTCGAGATCGGGGATCGCGTCACGGTGCTCCGGGATGGGCGGCACGTTGCCACCCGCTCGATCGGCGACACGAGTCGCCGCGAGCTGGTGCGGCTGATGGTGGACCGCGACGTTCGCGATATCGTTATGCGGACTCCCGCCGCGCCCGGGAACGAGCTGCTGCGGGTGACCGGGCTGACGCGCGCCGGCATGCTGCACGACGTGGCCCTGACAGTTCATGCTGGCGAGATCGTCGGCCTGGCCGGTCTGCTGGGATCGGGACGTACCCGGGTGGCGCGTGCGATCTTCGGACTCGATCGCCGGGATGGTGGTACGATCACCGTGAAGGGGCGGCTGCGTGAGATCTCCACTCCGCGTCAGGCAATCCGGGCCGGCCTCGGCTTCGTCACCGAGGATCGCAAGGGGGAAGGCCTCGTACTCGGACTCACCGTCCGGGAAAACCTGTCCCTTCCGGTGTTGCGCACCCTCAGCCGACTCGGCGTCGTGCGACGCGCGCAGGAGCGCGAAATGGCGGATCGGTACGCACGCGAACTGCGCATCAAGGCGCCGTCGCTCGAACAGGCCGTGCTCCACCTCAGTGGCGGCAACCAGCAGAAGGTGGTGCTCGGAAAGTGGCTGGCGTGCGAGGTGGACGTGCTCTTCCTCGACGAGCCGACACGCGGCATCGATGTCGGCTCCAAGCAGGAGATCTACAGCCTGATGAGCCGGCTGGCTGCACAAGGGGTCGGCATCGTGCTCATTTCGTCCGAGCTCCCGGAGATCGTCGGCCTGTGCGATCGCGTGCTGGTAATGCGCAGCGGCCGCGTGGCCGGCGAATTCGCGCGCGACGAGGTGACGCAGGAGCGGCTCCTCGCGTGCGCGGTGGATGCCTGACGTGCGCGGTGTGACTGACGCATCCGTCGCCGCCGAGCCCGACCTTCCAGCACGCCGCCACACTCCGTTCCGCCGCCGGGAATTCGGCACGCTGGTCGGACTGCTGGTACTGTGCGTCGCGCTCTGGATCGCGTCACCGCACTTCCTCACGGCTGCGAATCTGCTGAACGTGGTGGAACAGAGCGCGATCATAGGCATCATTGCGGTTGGCATGACGTTCGTGATCATCACCGCCGGCATCGATCTCTCCGTAGGATCGCTGGTGGCGCTCTCCGGAATCGCGTTCGGGACGGCCGCGCATCAGGGGGTTCCGCTTCCGTTGGCGGCCGGGATCGGACTCGGAACGGGTATGGTGTGCGGCACTCTGAATGGACTGCTCATCACCATCGGCCGCCTCCCGCCCTTCATCGCCACGCTAGGCATGATGAGCATGGCGCGAGGGGCGGCGCTGATGCTGTCGGACGGCCGGCCGATCTCCGGTTACCCTGAAGGATTCCGGCTGCTGGCGACCGGTAACGCGCTCGGCATTCCCGTGCCGGTGCTGCTCATGCTGGCGCTCTACGGAACTGCGCACTTCCTGCTGCGCCGAACGACGTTCGGCCGGTACACCTATGCCATTGGGGGCAACGAGGAAGCGGCAACCCTTTCCGGCATCAACGTGCGTCTGAACAAGACACTGGTCTACTCGTTGAGCGGATTGTTGAGCGCGGTAACGGCGCTGTTACTGGTCGCACGCCTCAACTCCGCGCAACCGATCGCCGGAATGATGTATGAGCTCGACGCAATTGCGGCTGTGGTGATCGGCGGCGCCAGTCTGATGGGTGGCGCAGGTTCGGTGGTGGGCACCCTCATTGGATCACTCATCATGGCGGTGCTGCGCAACGGACTGAATCTGCTGGGTGTACCGTCTTACGTGCAGCAGGTGGCGATCGGTGCGGTCATTGTGATAGCCGTTCTGGTGGACATGGCGCTCCGGCGCCGTGAGCGACGCCTAGGATAGGAAATAGGAAATAGGAAATAGGAACTAGGAACTAGGAATTAGAAAGCAGGAACCAGGAAGACACGGATGGTTAGGCAATTGGCCATCCCCCTTTGCTTAACGACCTCCCGAAACCGGGTGATGCGGATGACGTCAGGTAAAGCAGCCCTAACGAGTATTGCGCGAATGGTGCTGTTGGCTGCATGGGCCGGCGCACTGGTGGCGTGCAACCGCGGCGGCGCCGAAGGTCCAACCGTCGGTCTGGTGCTGAAGACACTGAACAACGCCTTCTTCGTCGAGATGGAGGCGGGAGCGCGCGAAGCGGCAGACAGCCTCGGCATCCAGCTCATTGTACAGGCTCCCGAGCGGGAGATCGACGTCGAAAAGCAGATGCAGATAGTGGAGAATCTGATCCAGCGCCGTATCGACGTTCTAGCCCTGGTGCCCAGCGGATCGCGCGAGATCGTACCCGCCATCATCAAGGCCAATGAGGCGAACATCCCTGTCGTAATCGTGGACACACGCGTTGACGGCGAGGCGCTCGACCAGGCTGGAGGCGAAGTGGCGACCTTTGTCGGCTCGGACAATGTGGACGGCGGAAGGATGGCCGGCGAGTTCGTTGCCGAACGCCTCGGCGGGAAGGGTCGAGTGGCGGTCCTGGAGGGCATTCCAGGGCACGAAACGGGAGACTCGCGGTTGCAAGGATTCCGCGAGGCGCTCCAACAGCATGCCGGGATGTCGATTGTTAGCTCGCTTACGGCGAATTGGGAGCGCGATCAGGCGTTCAACGTGACGCAGAACATGCTGCAGTCGCAGTCGGAGGTGCAGGCGATCTTCGCCTGTAACGACGTGATGGCACTGGGCGCGGTCGAGGCGGTGGCCGCCTCGGGACGCGGCAACGTGCTGATCGTCGGCTTCGATGCCCAGGACGATGCCCGGACCGCCATCCGTGAGGGACGCATGCATGCAACGATCGCGCAGAATCCGCGGGAGATGGGACGCCTGGCAATGATCAGCGCCCACCGCCTGTTGAACGGAGAGAGCGTACCAGCCGAGCAGCCGGTGGCCATTCAGCTCGTCACACGGTGAGCTGAGCGCCCCAACGGCTCGCGCCTTCCTGCTATATTTCGCTCTCCCACGGCACCGCTCGCGCTCGTCGCAGTGGTGCCGTGAACTCATACGACCCCGGCCGGTTCCCGATTGCAGCTCGACTCGATTCGCAACTTCTGCATCGTCGCACACATTGACCACGGCAAGTCCACGCTGGCCGATCGTCTCATCGAGGCGACGGGCACCGTGGGCAAGCGGCAGATGAAGGAGCAGGTGCTGGATACGCTCGATCTGGAACGCGAGCGCGGAATCACGATCAAATTGAACGCCGTTCGGATGACCTACCCGGCGCTTGACGGCCGGACGTACGAGCTGAATTTGATCGACACGCCGGGGCACGTGGACTTCACCTACGAGGTTTCGCGCTCGCTCGCCGCCTGTGAGGGTGCGATTCTGGTGGTAGACGCCTCGCAGGGCGTCCAGGCGCAGACGCTGTCGAATCTCTTTTTGGCGATGGACGCGGGACTGGAGATCATCCCGGTGCTCAACAAGATCGATCTGCCTGGCGCTGAGCCCGATCGGCGCCGTCAGGAGCTGGTCGAGCTGCTCGGTGTGGATGCGGAGCAGATACTCCAGGTGAGC
>CAZPCC010000413.1:0-22854 GCA_964584905.1 uncultured Gemmatimonadaceae bacterium
GATCTCGTCGTCGCGATGAATACCTCGACATACGCGCGCGACGTGGCAGAAGTAGTGCCCGGCGGCTGGCTGCTGTACGACTCGTCCTGGCCGCTCGACGCCAGGCTGCGCCGTCCCGACGTCACGCTGCTGGAGATTCCGCTGGGCGCCATGTGCGTCGACGCGTTCGAGGGCGACCGTGAGCGGACTTTGATGAAGAACATCGCCTACACCGGGGCGCTGGCAGCACTGCTCGACATCGACATGGATGTGATCCGGCAGCTGCTGCACGAAAAGTTCGCGCGCAAACCGGCTCTCATGGCATCCAACGAAACCGCGATCCGCCTCGGATACGACTACGCGAAGAGCCACTTCGACTGTCCCTTGCCCATCCGGCTCGAGCGGATGCACACCACCGGCGATCAGATCCTGATCGATGGGAACACCGCAGCGGCGTTAGGGGCGGTGTACGCCGGTGCCACCGTCGGCGCGTGGTATCCGATCACGCCCGCCACCTCGCTGATGGAGGCGTTCAAGGGGTTCTGCGAGAAGTACCGCAAGGACGAAGCGACCGGCGAGCGATCGTTTGCCATTCTGCAGGCGGAGGACGAGCTGTCGGCAGCCGGCATCGTGATCGGTGCCTCGTGGGCAGGCGCGCGCTCGTTCACTCCGACCGCCGGCCCCGGTCTCTCGTTGATGAGCGAGTTCATCGGTCTCGCATATTACGCCGAGGTGCCGGCGGTTTTCTTCGATGTGCAGCGCACGGGCCCGAGCACGGGGATGCCTACGCGCACGCAGCAGGCCGATCTGTTCTCGCTGGCCTTCGCGTCGCACGGCGACACCAAACACCTCGTGCTCTTCCCCGCCGATCCTGCCGAGTGCTTCACGATGGCGGTAGAGGCGTTCGATCTGGCGGAGCGGTTCCAGACGCCGGTGTTCGTGGCGAGCGATCTGGACATTGGGATGAACGACTGGATGGTGCCACGATTCTCGTGGAATGATGCCTATCGACCCGACCGCGGCAAGGTGCTCGGTGCCGCGGAGCTCGATGGCGTGCAGAAATTTCACCGCTACCTTTCCACCAACGGCGACGGCGTGGCGGCACGCACACTTCCCGGCGTGCATCCGCGCGGCGCGTACTTCACCCGCGGCTCGGGGCACAACAAGTTCGGCGGCTACACCGAGGATGCAGACGAATACGTCGAGGTGATGGACCGCCTTGCTCGCAAGATCAATGGCGCGGCGAATGCGCTGCCCGCTCCGCACGTTGATGGGAGCGGAAGCGCGATAGGCATTATCTCGCTGGGCGGCTGCCATGGGGCCGTGCGCGAGGCGGTGCACCGGATGCGCGGCGAGGGCGTGCCGGTGGACTATCTTCGCGTTCGCGGCTTTCCATTTCCACCGTCGGTCGGCGAGTTCATTCGTTCGCACGAACGGTGCTACGTCGTCGAACAGAATCGCGACGGTCAGCTGCGGTCGCTGCTTGCACTCGAAACCGGCATCGCGCGCGATGCGATGCACTCCATACTCGACTATGGAGGCGTGCCACTCAGCGCGGATGTGGTCGTGCGAGGAGTTCGCGGTAGCCAGGTGGAGGTGGCGGTATGACCTCGATCCCGAAACCCCGCGTGGTGCATCCCAGCCTGACGAAGAACGCGCTCGGACTGACCAAGCGTGATTACGAGGGCGGGATGTCCACGCTGTGCGCCGGCTGCGGCCACGACTCGGTGACCGCCGCCCTGGTGCAGGCCTGCTGGGAGCTCGACCTCGAGCCGCATCGAGTGGCCAAGCTCAGCGGCATTGGCTGCTCATCCAAGACGACCGCATACTTTCTTTCGCAGGCGCACGGATTCAACGCCGTGCACGGGCGCATGCCGGCCGTTGCCACGGGAGCCAGCGCGGCCAACCGCGAACTGCTCAACATCGGCGTTTCGGGCGATGGGGATTCGCTCTCGATAGGGCTGGGACAGCTGTGCCACGCCATCCGCCGCAACGTCGATAGGCTGTACGTGCTCGAGAACAACGGCGTGTACGGCCTGACGAAGGGGCAGTTCTCGGCCTCCGCCGACATCGGGTCCAAATCCAAGCGCGGCGAAGCCAACGTCCAGGCACCCATCGATCCCGTGCTGCTGGCGCTGAACCTCGGCGCTACTTTCGTGGCACGCAGCTTCTCGGGCGACAAGGCGCAGCTGGTACCACTCCTCAAGGCCGGACTGGCGCACAAGGGGTTCGCGCTCATTGACGTGATCTCGCCGTGCGTCACCTTCAACGACCACGTGGGATCGACAAAGAGCTATCTCCATACGCGACAGCGCTATCACGAGGTGGCCGCGATGGACTTCGTTCCGATGCGCCGCGAGATTGCGATGCCCGACGGCGCCGCTGCGGTCCAATCGGTTACGATGCACGATGGCAGTATCGTTCGCTTCCGCCGGATCGATGAGGGGCACGATCCCACCGACCGCGATGCCACCTACTCACTCGTCAGGCGGGTGCAGGCGGCGGGCGAGGTTCCGACCGGGCTGCTATTCATGGGTGAAGGCGCGCCGGAGATGCACGAGCTCAACCACACAGTGGCCACGCCGCTGGTGAACCTGCCATACGAGCAGCTCTGCCCTGGCTCGGCGGCGTTGAGCTCGCTCATGGACGAGTATCGGTAGAGGGAATGCCACCCCCCGAGAGTCGGCTGCGCCTGGCGAAGCCGTTGTCGGCGCGAGACGACGCGCAACGCGAGCCCGAGCGTAACCCCGGCACGCCGCTCGATCTGGATTGGGTCCGCGCGATCCGCGTGAACCGCAGCGCCGTGGAGCGCCGTGCAGCCACGATCCCGACGCGTCGGACGGTGAAGAAGGAGTGGCAGGCTGCCTGGCTGCTGCGCGCCATCACGTTGATCGACCTGACGACTCTCTCGGGGGACGACACGCCGGGGAACGTTCGCCGTCTGTGCGCCAAGGCGGTACACCCCCTGCGTGCGGATCTCGAACAGGCACTCGGCGTCGAATCGCTCGGCATTCGGACCGCCGCCGTTTGCGTCTATCACGCGCTGGTCCCGACGGCGGTCGATGCGCTCCGCGGCAGCGGTGTCCCCGTCGCCGCGGTGAGCACCGGCTTTCCGGCTGGCCTTTCGCCCCTCGAGCAACGCGTAGCCGAAATTCGCGCATCGGTGCAGGCGGGTGCACAGGAGATAGACATCGTCATTACGCGCGGTCATGTGCTCACCGGGGACTGGGACGCGCTGTACGATGAAGTCCGCCGCTTTCGCGATGCGTGCGGCGAAGCGCATATGAAGACGATTCTCGGCACCGGCGAGCTGGCGACGATGAGCAATGTCGCACGGGCAAGTGCGGTCGCAATGATGGCGGGAGCCGATTTCATCAAGACGTCCACCGGGAAGGAAGCGGTCAACGCATCGCTTCCCGTCTCACTCGTAATGGCGCGCATGATCCGCGAATACTGCGATCGCACCGGTCACGAAGTGGGCTACAAGCCGGCCGGGGGCATTCGTTCGGCCAAGCAGTCGCTGGAGTATCTCTATCTGATCAAGGAGGAGCTCGGCGACAGGTGGCTGCGCGCGGACCGTTTCAGGTTCGGCGCGTCAGGCCTGCTCACCGACATCGAGCGTCAGCTGGAGCACTTCACCACGGGTCGCTATTCAGCCGTGCACCGTCACCCTCTCGTCTGAGTATGGCTTCCGTTTCCCGGATCTTCGAGACGATGGAGTATGGGCCCGCGCCCGAGAGCGACAAACTTGCGCGCGAATGGCTCGCAAGGCACCACAGCACCTTCGGTGTATTCGCTGGTGGCGCGTGGACGCGGCCAGCGGACGAGGCGCTGTTCAACGTGACCAATCCAGCCACCGGTGAGCGCCTGGCGAGAGTCACGCAGGGCGGCACCGCGGAAGTCGACCTCGCCGTCGAAGGTGCGCGCAGCGCACTACCCGCCTGGCAATCACTTCCGGGACATGCCCGTGCGCGGCACCTGTACGCATTGGCCCGCACCGTTCAGCGCAACTCCCGATTCCTCGCCGTGCTGGAAAGTCTCGACAATGGCAAGAGCATTCGCGAGACACGCGATCTGGATATCCCACTGGTCGCCAGGCACTTCTACCATCATGCGGGGTGGGCTCAGCTGCTGGAGAGCGAGTTTGCCGGCTACGAGAGCGTTGGCGTGGTTGGACAGATCATCCCGTGGAACTTTCCACTGCTCATGCTTGCCTGGAAGGTTGCGCCGGCGCTCGCCGCCGGGTGCACGGTGGTGCTCAAACCAGCTGAATTCACGCCGCTGACGGCGCTGGCGTTCGCTGAACTGGCGGAGGAGTCCGGCTTGCCACCGGGGGTGCTGAACATCGTCACCGGCGACGGCGAGACCGGGCGTCTACTGGTAGCTCATGACGGCGTGGACAAGATCGCCTTCACCGGAAGCACCGAAGTAGGCCGCTCCATTCGTCAGGCAACCGCGGGAACCGGAAAGAAGTTGTCGCTGGAGCTCGGGGGCAAGAGCCCGTTCATCGTCTTCGAGGATGCGGACCTCGACTCGGTCGTCGAAGGCGTCGTCGACGCCATCTGGTTCAATCAGGGTCAGGTTTGCTGCGCCGGCTCGCGCCTGCTCGTGCAGGAAGGCATAGCCGAGCTGCTGACCGCGAAGCTGGTAGCGCGAATGGAGCGGCTCCGCGTAGGACACCCGCTCGACAAGGCGATCGACATGGGTGCCATCGTCGCGCCTGTGCAGCTGGAACGGATACGTTCGCTGGTCGAGCAGGGGCGCGCGGAAGGCGCGGCAATGTGGCAGCCGTCGTGGGCCTGCCCCGCCGAAGGGTTGTTTTATCCGCCCACGCTGTTCACCAACGTCGCGCCGTCGAGCACCATTGCGCAGGTCGAGATTTTCGGCCCGGTTCTCGTGTCGATGACCTTTCGTACGCCTGACGAGGCTGTTGCTCTTGCGAACAACACCGTCTTCGGTCTCGCCGCCTCGGTGTGGACTGAGAACATCAACCTCGCGCTGGACATTGCGCCGAAGGTGAAAGCCGGCGTTGTCTGGATCAACTCGACCAATCTGTTCGACGCCGCGGCTGGCTTCGGCGGCTACCGCGAAAGCGGATATGGGCGTGAAGGTGGGCGCGAAGGGATGTGGGAGTACTTGCGTCGCGCGGAGCGCGCGCCGCGGGTCGGGGGTCGGGGATCGGGGGTCGGGACGGCAAGAGCCGAGGCACGCGTGCCCCGAGCCGCGAAAGGCGCGCGCTCCTCATCGCAGAATTCCAAAGTCGGAGCACGCAGTTCCCTCGACCCTCGACCCTCAACCCTCAACCCTCGAATTGACCGGACCCCCAAACTTTTCATCGGTGGCAAGCAGGCGCGCCCCGATTCCGGGTACAGCCTTCGGATCACCGCGCCTGACGACACGCTGCTCGGCGAGGTCGGGCACGGAAACCGGAAGGACGTGCGCAATGCCGTCGAGGCGGCACGCGCCGCGCAGGGCGGTTGGGCTCGCACCTCCGGCCATGCACGCGCGCAGATCCTCTATTACATCGCGGAAAACATCTCGGCGCGTGCCGGGGAGCTCGCATCCCGGCTCGAGGCGATGACCGGCTCGCCAGGCATGGAGGAGGTCGAGGCGGCGATCTCGCGCTTGTTCACGTATGCCGCATGGGCGGACAAGCACGATGGTGCCGTCCACCACACGCCGATTCGCGGCGTCACCCTGGCGATGAACGAGGCGGTAGGCGTTATCGGCATTGCCGCGCCAGACGTATTCCCGCTACTCGGCCTCATTTCGATCTTCGCACCGGCGATAGCGACCGGGAATACCGTTGTGGCGCTGCCTCACGAAAAGCATCCGCTGGCGGCGGTGGACCTTTATTCGGTGCTCGAGACGTCCGACCTGCCGGCAGGAGTCGTGAACATCGTCACCGGAAAGAAGGATGAACTGGCGAAGGTCCTCGCCGAACACGACGATGTAGACGCGATCTGGTATTTCGGGTCGCCGGAGGGGGTTCGCGACATCGAGCACGATTCGGCCGGCAACATGAAGCAGACCTGGGCGGAGCACACTGTACGTGACTGGCAAGGCCGCGACGACGGCGAAGGGCGCGAATTCCTGCGCCGGGCCACGCAGGTGAAGAACATCTGGATCCCCTACGGGGAATAAGGGGTGAGTGGCCCCACAGCCTGACGACTCCTGATTCCCATTTCCCAGTTCCTGAGTCATGCTCATCTATCTGAACGGATCCTTCCTTCCCAGGTCCGAAGCCCTAATTCCGATCGAGGATCGCGGATTCATCTTCGGCGATGGCGTATACGAGGTGTGGCGGCTGATCGAGGGTAACGCGTTCGAGCCGGAGCAGCATCTGGCCCGACTCGAGCGGGGCCTGCGGGAGATCGAGATCGCGCTACCCGACGACATTCGGGCACCACGATTCTGGAACATTGCGCAGCGCCTGCTCGCCGACAACGACCTTGCGAGCGGCGAGGCGACGCTGTACGTGGAGGTCACGCGCGGCGCGGCACCACGCACGCACTACTATCCGCCGGCGGGCACGCCGGCGACCGTCTACATGGCGGCGGCTCGCTTCAAGCCCCCCGAGTCGCTTCGTCGCACCGGCGCCGCCGCCATTACGCAGCCGGACATCCGGTGGCTCCGCTGCGATCTGAAGACGATTCAGTTGCTTCCTAACGTGATGGGTAAGCAGCGTGCCGTGGCATCCGGCGCCATCGATGCCATCTTCGTGCGCGACGGGATGGTAACCGAGGGCACTCACACTTCGGTCTTCGGCGTTATCGACGGCGTGCTGCGCACACATCCGGCCGACCATCATGTGCTGCCCGGCGTGACCCGCGCCGTCCTGCTGCAGATCGCCTCCGAGCTGGAAATACCAAGCGACGAAACACCATTGTCGTTGACCGAGCTCTTCGCGGCCAGTGAACTGTTCCTCGCCGGCACGACTAACGACGTCTTGCCGATCATCCGAGTGGACGAAAGCGTGATCGGTACAGGCGCCCCCGGACCGGTGGCCGAGCAACTTTTTCAGGCGTTGCGCGCTCGAATGGATGCGGTTGGCTCCAACCGAGCGACCGGACGGCTCGAGAACCTGGAGCACCGTCCCGCAGGCATCGCCGACTAGCGCCCAGCCTCTGAAGTCCCGACTGACAACCGGACAACTGGGACGCGCTGAATCTGCGCCATACTGTGGCTCGGCTCACTGTTCTGACCGCTTCACCACTCTTATGTTTCCAGGGTTGCCTGCCCCGCCCTCCCCGGCGAGGATTGCATCCCGCCTTTCGCCATTCCCCATGGAAGCAGCCCCGATCACCAGCCTCACCGAGCTCGCCGCAAGGCGGCTATGCGAGTCGCGCATGGAGCTCACCGCAAGGTGGCTCGAGCGCATCGTGGCGCGCGTCACTGTGCCGCCCGAGCGCGTGTTTCCCACTGATGATCTGCTCGATCACATGCCGCTGCTCATCGAGGGGATTGCGAGGCATTTGAGAGACCCCTCGACTCCAGTCTCGGGGGATGGAGGCGTGGTGGATCGCGCCAGGGAACTGGGCGCGCTGCGATACATGCAGGGTTTTTCTGAGCACCAGCTGCAAAAGGAATACGAGCTACTGGGCGGCGTGCTGCACACGTTTCTTTTGAGCTTGCTCGAGGAGGCCGGCACAGACGTTTCGGCCGAGGATGCGCTGGAATGCGCGCACCGGCTGTTTCAGGCGATCGCGATCATCCAGCAGGCGACGACGAGCCGCTTTCTCGAACACGCAACGCTGGAGCTGTCCGAGCGCGAGGAACGCCTCCAGGCGTTCCACCGCGCCCTGACGCACGAAATCAGGAATCTGGTGGGCGCAACGCTTGGAGCGGGGCAGCTTCTGCAGTACGAGGAGCTTGCAGCCAGCAAGCGGGCGCAGCTCGCCGAGATCGTAGTCCGCAACGCGCACGGAATGCGCGTCGTGCTCGACAACCTGCTGGAACTTTCGAGAGTCCGCGTTGCCTCGCGAAGGCAACGAAATGTGCGTCTCGCTTACGCTGCCGCCGAGGCGGTCCGACAGCTCCGTGAGGCGGCGGCCCGGCAGAGCGTCACAGTTCGGATCGCTGACGATCTGCCCGACGTCGAAGTGAACGCCGCCGCGGTGGAGCTGTGCCTGACGAACCTCATATCCAACGGGATCAAGTACTCCGACCCGAAGCGCGGCGACCGCTGGTTGGAGGTTCGGTCCCATGTGCGCAATGACGAGAACGGCGCGCCGGTAGAGGTCGTGGTCGAAGTAGCGGATAACGGCCTGGGAGTGCCCGTCGAATCACGGCCACGACTTTTCGAGCGGTTCTTTCGGGCGCACGAGATCGAGTCGCCTTCCATCGAGGGAACCGGCCTCGGACTCAATATCGTGCGCGACGTTCTACGAAGCATCAACGGCCGCGTTTGGGCGGAGTTTCCCGAGGTCGGGTCGGTGTTCGCCTTCAGCATGCCCTGCCGCCGCGGTTCTGAAATGCCGATGATTTCAGAGGCCGGGGAGCGCGCGGAGGCCTGAAGCGCCTGGCGGTGGTCCGCCGCGGCGGCCACCCCGCTGCCTGCGACCGTCCATTTCCTTGCGACGCTCGGCTTCGATCTTCTCCACCTTCTCACGTTGATCTCCGGAGAGGAGCGCCATTGCTTCAGTGCGTGCGGTCTGCTCCTGCTCTCGCACCATCGTCATCACCTCGCGCATTTCAGTGCGGCGCTGGCCCAACTCCTCGCGGCTCAGATCGCGCCGTGTGCTGCTATCGTTGGCCGACCGCTGCGCCTGCAAGCGCGCCCGAAGAGGTGCCGTCTTCTCGTCGTGTGCCACCTGAATCGCGCGCAATCTCGTGACCTGGTCTTCCGTCAGACCGAGCACAGTTGCCTGCCCGAGGATAAGGGCGACCCCGCCAAGCGGTGGCTGCCTCTGCATCTCGCGCCCTTCGGCCGGTCCGCGGCCTCCATTCCCCCGCGCTCCCGGTCGCTGTGCCTCTGCAACGAGAGGTAGCGCCAGAGCAAGCACCAGTGAAATCATCGTTCTCCGCATCATGCTTCTTCTCCTTGATAGGCGCCGGTGGCGCCCTCCGTCAGGTGTACCCCCGCAGCACCAGGCGCGCGGCATTGAACCTAGGGAACGGCTTCGTCCCAACAGGTGAGACGCTGTGGTGAGCCAGCCGTTAATGGCACTCGCGAGAATCGCCCAGGGAAGCGAACCACTGGGCGACTGCGACGCACGAGGGCGGACCCAGCCGCCCCTTCTACTCGTACCGGAGCGCCTCTATCGGGTTCAGCGAAGCCGCCTTGCGGGCCGGATAGAATCCGAAGAAGACGCCGACGGCGGCTGAGAAGCCCACTGCAACGAACACCGCTTCAGGCGCGACGACCGTGCTCCAACCCGTGAGGTGTGCGAGCAGCGCAGCGCCGCCAAAGCCCACGGCAATGCCGAGCACTCCCCCCATTAGGCTCATCACCACGCTCTCGACGAGGAATTGGGTCAGCACATCGGATCCACGTGCGCCGATCGCCATGCGGATCCCGATTTCGCGCGTACGCTCGGTGACGGATACCAGCATGATGTTCATGATCCCAATGCCGCCAACGAGCAACGATACCGACGCGATCGCAGCCAGCAGGACGGACATCACCTGCGTGGTGCCCTGCGCAGCTTCAGCGAGGTCGGTCTGGTTGCGGATGGTGAAGTCATCCTCATCCTGATCGGGAATATCGTGGGACTCGCGCAGAATCAGCCGCATCTCCTGCTGCGCCGCCTCGATGTCGCCTGTCGAGTACGTGTTGGCGAGAATCTGGGATATGCGGGACCAGCCGCTGAGCCGAGTCTCTGCGGTAGTGTACGGAACGAAGATCACATCATCCTGGTCATCGCCGCTGGCTGTTTGTCCCTTGCGCGCGAGCACACCGATGACGATGAATGGCACGTCGCGGAGTTGAATCTGCTGTCCGACCGGGTCCTGGCCGGGAAACAGGTTCTCGGTAACCGTTACGCCAAGCACCGCGACACGCCGGAAAGTCCGCACGTCGAGTGATCCGAAAAACGCGCCTTGCGTCGTCGGCCAGTTGCGAATGGCCTGGTACTCGGCGGACACTCCGTTGATCATCGTGCGCCAGTTCCCCTCGGGCCCGATGACCTGGGTTCGTGTGATCACCACCGGGGACACACCGGCAAGCAGGTACGCTTCGCGCTCGAGCTTCTCGTAGTCCTCCAGCGACAGTCGGTTGAAGGTGCCAGCTCCCTGACTGACGCCGCCGGTCGTGCTCGCTCCGGCGGTAACCACGATCATGTTGGTGCCGAGGCTGTTGATCTGTTCCTGGATCTGCGACTGCGCGCCCTGACCCACGGCTACCATGATGATTACCGCCGCCACACCAATGACGATTCCCAGCATGGTCAGCGCCGTCCGCATCTTGTTCTTGGCGATGCTCTGTGCGGCCACCTTGTACAGCGTGCGCTGCTTCATTGCTCCACCAGTGCCGCGGTGTAATCGGCCGTCGTGAGATCCTCAGCGGCGATACGGCGGTTCGCCACGGGAACATCGTGAATGATGTGCCCGTCGCGCACTTCGATGATCCGCTTGTGATACTCGGCGATGTCGTGCTCGTGCGTCACGAGAAGAATCGTTATGCCCTGGTCGTTGAGTTCCTGAAACAGCGCCATCACTTCGACCGATGTACGGCTGTCGAGGTTACCGGTAGGCTCGTCGGCAAGTATCAGCGCCGGATGCGTGACCAGCGCGCGGGCGATGGCCACTCGTTGCTGCTGCCCGCCCGACAGTTCGCTCGGATGGTGATCCAGCCGGTCGCCCAGTCCAACGCGCTGCAGTGCCTCCGCCGCCGCCTCACGCGTGTTCTTCTTGCGTCCGGAGCGGTCATACAGCAGCGGTAGTTCCACGTTGTCCAGTGCCGATGTCCGCGCCAGCAGATTGAACCCCTGGAATACGAAGCCGATCTTCGCGTTCCGAATGTCCGCCAGCGCATTGCGGCTAAGCCCCTCGACTCGCACGCCATCCAGCCAGTAACGTCCGTCCGTCGGCAGATCGAGGCATCCCAGGATGTTCATCAGCGTGGACTTTCCCGAGCCTGACGAGCCCATCACGGCGATCATTTCGCCACGCTCGACGATGATGTCCACGCCGCGCAAGGCGTGCACCTTGGTGGCGCCAGCGGCGTACACCTTCGTCAAGCCTCTGGCGTGGATGACCTCGTTTTGCGGAATGGCATCATCGCGCCGCATTAGAAACCTCCACGCCGGTTCTGCTGCGGCTGCTGGAACGGATTCGCCGCACCGGCCTCGCCATCCTGCATTACGCCGGCGATCAGCTGCATTCCTTCACGAATTCCAGGGCCTTCGATCTGCGTGACGATCCCGTCGCTGATGCCCGTGCTGACGCGAGTGGTAACGAGGTTTCCGGCGTCATCCACGCGCCAGATGGTCGCCATCGGTGTTGAGGGTCTCCCCGCCGTCGCGCCGTTCCCGTTTGATGGCGGTTGCCGCTGAGCTGACTGCGGCCGCGCGGCCGCCGATTCACTCGACCTGGTGCCGCCGGCCGCGCCAACCATGCCAGCGGCCGCGAGCATTTCCGGCGTGGGGCGGAACCGCAGCGCCGCGTTCGGGACCATCAACACGTCCTTCGCGGTCCGCACCTCGAAGTCGACCGTGGCGGTCATTCCCGGCAGCAGCTTTCCATCCGAATTATCGACGCCGACGACGACCGTGTAGTTCACCACGTTTTCCATCGACGCCGATTGCAGCCTTACCTGCTGTACGGTGCCCTCGAACATCTCGCTCGGGTACGCCTGCACGGTAAAGCGCACCGCCTGCCCGTCGCGGATCTGACCGATGTCGCTCTCATCCACGGACGCGAGTATCTGCATTCGCGACAGATCGTTGGCAATCAGGAACAGCTGCGGTGCCGATAGGCTTGCCGCCACCGTCTGACCCACGTCGACGTTTCGCTCGACGACGATGCCGTTGATAGGCGCGTAGATGCGCGTGTATGCGAGGTTCTGCCGCGCCCGCTCGAGGCTGACCTGCGCGGAGGCCAGGTTCGCCTGGGCAACCTCGTACCGGTACTGTGCCGATTCGTACTCGCTGACCGAAAGCGCTTCGTTGGAATAGAGCTGCTTGCTCCTTTCCAATTCGCGCGTCGCCTGGTCCGCCTCGGCGCGATTCCGCTCAACGGTGGACTGCGCATCCCGAACGGTCTGATTTGCGAGGGTAGGATCGATGCGCGCAATCAGCTGCCCCTTGCGCACTTCATCGTTGAAATCGACGAGAATCTCCGCCACCTGCCCGGAAACTTGAGTGCCGACCTGAACGGTGGTCACTGCGCCGAGCGATCCCGTGGCCGAGACAGTCGCCCGGAGATCGCCGCGTTGCACCTCAACGAACCGGTACGACGTGCCGCCCCCGCCGTCGGAGCGGCCGAAGAACCAGGCACCAGCCAGGATCAGCGGCAGAGCGATTGTAGCAACAACTATCTTGGTCTTGCGCATCTAGTCGGTGTATTTGGAGGATTTCGCGCGCGCTCTGCGCGCGCTCTACCTGATTTTACGTTTTTCCGTCCCATTCGTTGGGCTCGGAATCGCCACCTGCACCCGGAGTTGTAGAGTGCAGGTCTGGTACCATGGAGCAGCATTCTGGCCCATTGAAGGAGCGGTCGCCCCCCGCACCCGCGGAGCCAGGGCGGTGAGACACGCGAGACTGACGCCTCGCCGAGCGACTGCTAGGCGCTCTCTACGCTGGCAAGACGCCGCGCGAGAAATCGCCGGGCAGGCTCCACGGGCCCGAGCGACAGCGCTCGACGAAGCGACTCCGCTGCCTCGCTCGCACGACCAAGCCGAATGAGTGCGTCAGCGCGGGCGGCATGATACGGGTAATACCCCGCCAGCGCCTCGTTGTTTGGGATCTCCTCGAGCGCTCGCCACCCCTCGGCGGCACCGCGGGCCCGACCGACCGCCACCGCCCTGTTCACCTCGACCACCGGCGATGGCGCAATCCGCGACAACGCGTCGTACGCCCTTACAATCCGCGGCCAATCCGTATCGTTCGCATGCCGGGCGGCGGCGTGGCACGATTCGATCTCCGCCGCCAGATGGTAGCGCGTTAGGTGGGCACCACCGGCCGCCTCCGCGAGATGGCGGAAGCCGCCGGACAACAGACTGATGATCCATGAGCTTCTGTCCTGCTCCTCCAGCGTAACCAGCTCTCCTTCTGGGCTCACCCGCGCGGGAAGCCGCGCCGCGGCAAAACAGAAGGATGCGCACAGAGCGTGGACCTCCGGACGCGCGGTGGCGTGGTGCCGGACGAGAAGCCGCGCCAGCCGCAACGCGTCGGCGCAGAGCGATTCGCGCACCAGGAGCTCTCCGCCGTGAGCGAGATGTCCTTCGTTGAAGATCAGCGATAGTACTTCGAGCACCGCCTCGAGGCGCAAGCCCAGATCCTTCTCGTCAGGCATCTCCAGACGTGCTCCGCTTTCCTTCAATCGGCGCTTGGCGCGGACGATCCGCTGGGCGACGGCTGCCGGCTCGGCCAGGAACGCGCGCGCGATCTCGTTCACGCCAAGCCCGCCCACCGTCCGCAACATCAACGTGACGCGACCGTCGGGAGACAACGCCGGGTGCGCGCACATGAACATCATCCGCAGCTGATCGTCGACGAATACCGACGGCTCATCAGGCATGGCGGCGGCAGGATCTGCCACCTCGGCCGCCAGCGCCAGAGGAGGCTCGGGTAGAGCGTGCAGCAGTGCGGCCGCCTGAGGCCCCAGCGCGCGCAGTCGCGCATCGCGGCGCAATCGGTCCAACGCGCCGTTACGGGCCACGCGCTGCAGCCACGCCGCCGGCCGCTCGGGAATCCCCTCGAACGGCCAGCGGCGCAGCGCGCTGAGCAACGCCTCCTGTACCACATCTTCGACAAGATCGAGATGCTCTGCGCCGAGAATCCTGGTGAGCGTCGAAACGATCTGCCCCGCCTGACGGCGAAAGAGATGATCGACCAGCGAGGGAACGGTGACGATTTCGCTAGGCGGAGTCGCCATCGCCGAGGTCATGGACCTCTCGCAGGAGGATGGTGCCATACTCCAGGTGCGGACACTCCGAAGCCAGTGCCGCCGCATCGTCGTAGTTCTCTGCTCGAATCACGAATATTCCACCGATCACCTCCTTCGCCTCGGCGTAGGCGCCATCCCTCACGCTGGGCTTGCCGCCGTTGCGCGAAAGCACCCGGCCCCCGTCTTCCCGCAACTTGATGCCGTTCTCCATTCGGCCGCGCTCGGCCATGCTGGCGCTCCAGGCCGAGTAGCGCTCGATGATTCGCTGCATTTCCTCCGGAGTGACGTGCGCGAAATCCTGTGGATTCTCCTGCAGAATCAGCATGAACTGTCGCATTGGTCCTCACTGGTGATGGGCGCGGCGGTAGCCATCGTGGCCCCTGCCACCCCATCAACGTACGACGCTTCCCGATATCGACACACTGTGCCGAGCGGCCGGGCGGGGCGAGGCTGCGGGGCCTCCACTATAATTGGGAAATTGGGGACTTTTTCCAGGAGACTGGCAATGTTGACTGGTTCGACTCGCATACGTTCTCGCAAACAACAGATCCTCGCCGCAAGCGCGGTGCTATTAGCGGCGCCCGTGGCGGTCACCGCTCAGGCCGCCCAGGCAGATAGCGCCGGTTACGTAACGCGTCTCGGGATAGACACACTGGCCATTGAACGGTTCGTCCGCACGCCCGAACGCGTGGAAGCCGAAGTGCTTCTGCGCATTCCGACGACTATCCGCACGACGTACGTGCTGGAGCTCTCGCCCAACGGAGACATGCGGCGGATGGAATCTGCCACATATGATCCCAGGAGCGGGGGCGCGGAGCCCGTGCGCCGCTCGATCATCGAGCGCGCCGGCGACTCTCTGCGCATTACGTCGGGCGCCGGAGAGAACTTTCAGAAGCGTGCGGTGGCCGCGCCGGGAGCTACGCTGCCGTTCATCGACATGATCCACTGGCCATACGAGATTGCGCTGGTGCGCCTGGCCGCGTCAGGCGCGCGATCGATTGACCAGCCCCTGCTCTCCGGCGCGAGAGTTTCGGACTTTGCGCTCGAGAGAATCGGACACGACTCGATTGCAATAACGCATCCCTCGCGCGGAACAATGCGCGTGAGCGTCGATGAACGAGGACGGCTGCTCGGTCTGGACGCCGGTGCCACGACGCGCAAGCTCATCGTCACCCGTGAGCCGTGGATCCCTCTGACGGGCTATGTGGAACGGTGGGCCGCGCTCGATGCGTCAGGCAGGAGCCTGGGAGCGCTCTCCGGTCGCGGCGAGACGCGAGAAACGGTCGCCGGCGCCACGTTGACCGTGGATTTCGGTACGCCGGCCAAGCGAGGACGCGAGATCTGGGGAACTCTCGTGCCTTTCGGCAAGGTCTGGAGAACCGGAGCGAACAGGGCCACGCATCTCACCACCGACCGCGATCTGGTGCTTGGCAGTGGTGCGGATACGCTGGCCCTGCCTGCGGGACAATACACCCTCTTTTCGATTCCTGATCGGGAGGGCGGCGTACTCATCGTGAGCAAGAAGACTGACATAACGGGAACGGCTTACGATCCTGCGCACGATCTGGGACGCGTGCGCCTGGCAAAGCGGCCGATCGAAGAGCCAGTGGAAATTTTCAACATCGCGGTGACACCGGAGCCTCCGGGGGGCGCGTTGCGGTTGCGATGGGACGAAACGGAGCTCGTGGTACCGTTCATTGTGCGGGGGAGATAATTGAGATTAGAGATGCGAGATGCGAGAGCGGTGCTGTCCTCGCAACTCGCTTCTCTCATCTCGCCATCGGAACCCGGCCCCCTCCTACGAATCCCGTAGCACTTCTGCCGGCGGCAGTGTGCTGGCGCGCAAGGCGGGTACCAGGCTTGCGGCAACGGCTACTGCCGCCATCGTCGCAACGGCCGCCGCGATGGTGAGAGGATCGGCAGCGCTCACGCCGAACAACTGCGACCGTACCAGGCGCGCGGCTCCGAGCGCCCCGACAACGCCTATTGCGCAACCGGCAATTGCCAGACGCAGCCCTTCACCCACGATCGAGCGGAGTACGAGCCGGCTGCTGGCTCCGAGAGCCAGGCGGATGCCGATCTCGCGTCCGCGCTGAGCGACGGAATACGACACGACTCCATAGACGCCGACCAGCGCCAGCACGAGCGCCAGCGCCGCGAACGCGGCCAGCAGAAAGGCGAGAAATCGCTCCCGCGCGACGGACGCGTCGAGCGCCTCGCCCATCGTCGTTATGCCGAACGGCGCCAGATCCCGGTCAATGCTCCGGATTGCCGCGCGAACGCCGCCGAGTATCGCGCGCGGATCGCCGGCGGTGCGGACGATGAGGGTACCGGTCGTTGCCGGTGCCTGAGCGAGAGCCGGGTACATCGCCGGCGCCGGATCGCTCGCCAGGCCGGCGAAGCGCTCGTTGCCCACCACCCCGACGATCTCGCGCGACACCCCCCAGAACGTCAATCGCCGGCCTAACGGGTTCTCGTTGGCAAAGAATTGTCGGGCCATTGCCGCATTAATGATTACCACCGGCGGGGCGCCGGCATCGTCCGATGGAGTGAACGACCGGCCCTGCAGCAGCGGTATTCCGGCAGTCGCGAAGTAGTTGGCGCTCGCCGGACGGGTCGGTACCTCCGGCTGCCCCGCTGCCGCCGATGGGTCACGGCCTTCAATCAGGAAACTGTTGGTGAAACCCGCGGAAAGCGGATCGTTGAAGGCGAGCGCCGCACTGCGAACACCCGGAATGGCCTCAACCCGCTCGAGCAGCTCCCGCTGGAAGGTGAAAATCCGCGCCCACCCGCCGGGGTAATCGGCGAAGCTCTGCGGGTACCGGGAGGGGGGAAGCTGGTAGCGCAGCGACAACATGTTCTCCGGTACAAATCCCGGTTCCACGGAGCGAAGCGCCCAGAAGCTGCGCACGATCAGTCCAGCACCCACCACAAGCACCACCGCCAACGCGATCTCGGTTATCACCAGGGTAGCACGCAGCCGCCGGTGCTCGCGCGAGCCCGACCCGGTGCGACCGGGAGAGCTCTTCAACGCATCGGCCGGAGCGACGCGTTGCCCGCCCCCCACCGGCAGCAGGCCGAAGACCACCGCGACGACGGCCGATATACCTAACGTCACTGCGAGCACGGTGCCATCAACGGCGATGTCGTTCACCCTCGGAATTGCCGCCGGCGCCACCGCCAGCAGCCCGCGAACGCCGGCAAATGCCAGCGCGATCCCCACCAGCGCCGCCGCCGCAGCGATCAACGCGCTCTCCACCAGCAGCTGCTGCACGAGTCGCGAGCGGCCGGCTCCGAGCGCGGTGCGAACGGCCAGCTCCCGCGTGCGCGCTGCACGCCGCGCGAGCAACAGATTTGCCGCGTTGACGCAGGAGATGACCAATACCACACCAACCGCCGCCAGCAAGAGGAGCAGTGCCGGACGGATAGGCCCGAACAACGCCTCCTCGACCGGCTCCAAGTTCACACCTCTTGCAGCGTTCGTCTGTGGATACTCGGCCTCGAGCGCGCTGGCGATCGCATCCATCTCGCGTTGTGCCGCATCGACCGAAGTGCCGGCTGCCAAACGACCGACGACTGTAATCTGGTGTCTGTAGCGCGGCCCGCTCTCCGGAGTGAGTTGATCGGCGATCCAGAGATCGACGCTCTCTTCCGGGAAACGGAATGCCACGGGCAGAACGCCGACGATGGTGAACAGACTGTCGTCCAGTCGCAACGACTGCCCGAGCGCCCGCGGATCGGCGCCTAACTGCGACCGCCAGTACCGCTCGCTCACCAGCATCGCCCGCGGCCCACCCGGCATCGCCTCGGCCTCCAGAAAGTTCCGCCCCAGCAGCGGAGCGGATCCCATCGTCGCGAGAAAATCGGCCGAGACCCTCGCTGCCGCGACCCGTTCCGGTTCGCCAGCGCCGGTGCGATTCATTGGAGTGACTTGAAACGCCGCGAGATGGTCGAAGGACCGCGCGCGCTCCCGGAAGTCGAAATAATCCGGAACAGACGCCCCCTCCCTCTCAGTGCCGCTGTCCCGGTCGGTCTCCCAGACCATCACCAGGCGCTCAGGATCGGCGTAAGGCAATGCGCGCAGCAGCACGCCGTTCACTACACTGAAGATCGCGCTGTTGGCACCGATTCCGAGGGCGAGCGTGCCTACGACGATCAGCGTGAATACGGGAGTAGCGCGCAACGTGCGCCAGGCATACCGAAAGTCCCGAAGAAGGCGCTCGAAAGGCTGAGTGCCGCCCGCATCGCGGTAGGACTCACGCGCTCCGTCGCGCCCACCGAATTCCCGCAGGACCTCTGCACGAGCGCGCGCCGGCGACAATCCACGGGAAATCCTGTCCTCCACGGCAAGATCGAAGTGGAGGGATAGCTCGTCATCCATCTCTTGTTCCAAGCGGTCCCGCCTGGCTAATGCCAGGAGACGGCGGTGGATCACTCTGAGAAAGCGCACGGTCGATAACTCACGTGGTGCGTAATACTGCGTTTACCGCCACTACCAGCCGGCGCCACGCCTCGGTCTCACGCTCCAGCTGTCGCCGTCCCGCCGACGTGAGCTGGTAGAACCTGGCGCGCCGGTTGTTCTCGGTTGTTCCCCACTGCGATTCGATCCAACCGTTGTCCTGCAGCCTCTCCAGCGCTGGATACAGCGAGCCGGGATTCACGCTCAGAACGTCGCGTGACATCTGCCTGATGCGCTGAGTGAGTCCCCACGCATGCATGGGCACCAATGAAAGGGCCTTCAGTATCAGCAGATCGAGCGTGCCTTGCAGCAGCTCGCGGTCGGGATCCGCCATCGTCGTCCCCTCTTCCCTAGGTTATCGAGAGTAGATAGTGCGGGACCTTCTCTCGATCGTCAAGAGGACAACCGCGACGCTTACCAGACTTTGACAGCCCGATCCCGATCCGTACAGCTGGCGGACTTTCCACCGTTGCAGGCCCGACCTACATTGGTCATCGAGTACGCTCGGCGCGCTCTTCCCTTTTCTGCCTTTTCTTTTCGTGGCTCTCGTTTCTCGTCGCCATTTCCTCGCCGCTCTTCCGCTGCTCGCCGGAGGGGCGGTTGCTCGTCTGAGCTGGCCGGCGTGGAGTCGCGAAGTGCACCCGACCCCGCGCCCCGGCGTCAATGCGTCCAAGGTCCTGAGGAGCGCGGCGCTCGACGGTCGAAAGGACGTGATCGAGGCGTTCGACCTCGTTCGGCAGATTCCGCAGGTGGTGGACGGGATTCGCTGCTATTGCGGATGCGCTGAGCTTCCCGAGTCGTATTCCTTGCTGAGCTGCTTCGAAGGAGACGGCATGGCAAGTCACTGCGCCGTCTGTCAGGGTGAAGCCAGACTCGCCTTCCGTCTTCACCGAGCCGACCGTACCCTCGACGAGATCCGCGCTGCGATCGATGAGCGGTACGCGTGACGGTGAGTCGCCCCCGATACAAGATGAGGAGTGCGCATGCGTCATGAGGCCTGGATAGGCGTTATGGTTCTGGCCGTGGCCATGTCAGCACCGAGGACCGCCTCGACACAGGTCCGCGCCAGCGAAGCGGCGACCGTCTCACAGACTGTGGACGGCACCACCGTTTCGATCGCCTATTCCCGGCCACAGGCCAGGGGCAGGGACAGCTTGTTCGGCAGGGTCGTACACTTTGGAGATACCTGGACACCGGGCGCCAACTGGGCCACGACCATCGAGGTGAGCAAGGATGTACAGGTCGCCGGTGCCGCGCTTCCCAAGGGGAAATACTCGGTGTGGATGGTACCAAGGGCGGGCGACTGGACGGTGATCTTCGACCCTGACGAGCGTCGCTTCCACACACGGCGTCCAAGGGAGTCTGCAAACCAGATCCGGTTGACGGTCACGCCTGACGAGGGACCGCATGTCGAGGTGCTAACATGGTCATTCCCATCGGTGCGGCGCGACGGCGCGACGCTGCAGATGCAGTGGGGCACAACCGTCATTGCGCTGAACGTGGTGGTTCCTCCGACCCGGCGTGGCCGTGCGGTCGTGGACGGCGGTGCCTATCGCGGTTCCTACCTCATGAACTTCGTTTCCGAGCGAGGCGAGTCTCCGCAGATGGCCGCCGAGGTGATGGAAAAGGGAGGACGGCTCTACCTGAGGGTTACACCGCCCTTCGACGATAGCATTGATCCGGATATCGCGCTCCTGCCCGCGGGAACGCACACGTTCACCCCAGCCTTTCAGAAGGACGGAGTGATTACGGACGTCGAGACGGAGATGAAGGTCGTATTTCATGTGCAGAACGGCACCGCCACCGGGTTCGACATGCTGGGCGTGCGCGACGCGCCGATGGGCAAGGCAAAGCGCGCTCCCTAGCTCAGCCGTCTCGCGTCACGACTCGCTCGATTTCCTCGCAGGCGGACTCCGCCCCGCGCTCGCTCCGCACTATCTCGCCGACAATCGCGGCGCGTGAGGCAAAAGTCGGCTCGTCGAGAATGGTGCGAAGCGCTTGTTGCACCCGGTCGGCGCGATAGGCACCGGGATTAATCACCTTGGCTATGCCGAGGCGCTCGACGCGATGGGCGTTGTCCGGCTGGTCATGCGCGAACGGAACGATCAGCTCGGGGTGTCCGGCAGCGAGCGCCTGATGCGTGGTGCCCGCTCCTCCCTGATGCACCACCGCCGCCGCGCGTGGCATCAGCTGGGAGTAGGGAGCGTACTCGGCCAACACGACGTCATCGGGCAGCCGCAGCTTCGGCCGGTTTTCGTCGTACCGGCCGACCACCAGGACCGCCCGGCGCTCCAGGTCGATCGCCGCGCGGGCACTCTCCTCGAAGAACGAACCTGCAGCACCAACCGCGGCGCTTCCGAGCGTGAAAACCACCGGGGGCGGGCCGTCGTCGAGAAACGCCCTCAGTTCCGGAGACATTGCATCGCCAGCCGATGGCTCATCGTAGCGCACTCCGCCCGTTATGAATACGTTAGGTGGCCAGTCGGGCTGGGGCTCGCCGAGCACGCGGGAGAAGAGCGCGAGCACGAGCCGGGGCGAGTGCTGGCCTTCGAAGATCGGGTGCTCACCCGGAGCAAGACCGAGCTCGGATCGCAGGTCATACACCGGTTTCATCCACGACCTGGTGGCCGCCCGTGCAGCTCGGCCCAGTACACGCGCTACCATCGGGCTGCGCTCGGTGAGATGAACCACGCCCGGCGCCGGCGGAAGCACCGGAAAATCGTGAACCGAGAAGAATGACATCGGCGCCAACACGGTGGACACCCACGGCACGCCCCGTTGAGCGGCTATCACCGGCCCGGCAAAGGTGATCGGATGCGTGACGAGAACGTCGGCGCCCTCGGATGCGACGATCAGGTCCTCGTACGAATCGCGGAAATGCGGCATGAGCATCTCGAACAGCGCTTCGGTTCCGCCCAACCTGTCCATCACCCTGCGAATGACTTCCCGGTCGTTGGGCTGGATGTCAGGACGGACGGCGTGAAACGCAATGCCTGCGCCCTCCACGATCTCGCGATAGACAGGTGAGGTCGCCAGTTCCGGCTGGTGGCCACGCCGGCGCAGCGCATGCGCCAGGCCGAGCATTGGATGCAGATCGCCGAATGAACCGAACGTCGTCAGGCAGACGCGCATGCATCTCGACCATCTTTGCGTCCGGCCATTGTCGCCATCACCGCGCTCGCACGCTAGCGGCGCGAAAGCCGGCGGTGAGCGGCAGCGAGAGAAGCACCAGCACACCGGCGAGCACGAACGGCGTACCGATGCCAACGGAATCCATCGCCGCGCCGGCCAGGATGGGAAACATGACCCGGGTGATGCCGCCGAAAGTCTGCTGCACTCCCATGTAGTGACCGCGCTGGCTTCGCCGCACCGCTTCGGACAGCAATGCGGTTATTGAAGGGAACAGGCAGGCCGTACCGATGGGCATCAGGGTGAAGCCTATTGCGATAGGCAGCATCGTTTTCCCCAGACCGACGAAAGTCAGCCCGCCGGCCAGCGCTAGAATCCCCGCTCGGGCAAGGCGCGGCTCACCCCAACGATCGACCAGCGGGCCGAGCGCAAAGGCGCGCATAAGGACTCCCATTGCGCCAAGATACATGAAGAACGGACCCACCGTCTCTGCCGTGATCGCCAAACGCTCCTGCAGCAACAGTGGCACGATCGGAATAATGCCGTAGAACGCGCCAATACCAACGGCGTACAGCCAGATCAGTCGCGGCGCGGGCTCTCGCCACTGCCGCACTACGTTGCCGATGGCCGAGCCGCTGGCTACCGGATGCTCAGATGTGCGTGTCTCGGGCTGCGGCGGTTCGGCCAGATAGCGCCAGCCGAACGCGGCCACAATTACGGCGAAAAGCGACGCTGCCGCACCTGGAAGCGCCCGGCCTCCGGTAGCGATCAGCAGGGATCCTAACGCCGGGCCGAGTACCGCAGCCAGGCTCGTTACCGCGGACAGCCAGCCCAGACTCCGGGTTCGCCGCTCGGGAGGGGTCGCGTCGGCAACGTATGCCTGCACTACGCCAATGGTTCCCCCCCCAAGACCCTGAACCACGCGCGCCAGCAGCAGCACGGCGATCGAGTGCGACACTGCGAAGAGAGCGTATCCGGCGGCCGTCACCAGCAGCCCGCCGATGATCACCGGCCGCCGCCCGTGCCTGTCGGACATGCGTCCGAGCATCGGTGCGACGGTGAGCTGGGCTAGTGAGAACGCGGAGATGATGACACCCACGACCGTTGCGCTCGCCCCAAACTCCTCCGCGTAAAAGGGGAGCAGCGGAATGATCATCGTCACCCCGATCATGTCGACGAAGGCGGTGACGAACAGCACGAGCAGGCGAGCCATGAGTGCGGTTGCGGGCGATCGTTGA
>CAZPCC010000414.1:0-2046 GCA_964584905.1 uncultured Gemmatimonadaceae bacterium
GAGGACGCGGAGGTCTCGCGGAGGTCTCGCGGAGGTCGCAGAGAATATGGCGCAGTGGCTAGTTACTTCACGGTTAACGTTTACATCGTGCGTTGGGCGGTGTTTAGACATCTGATGTGGCGCATCCGAAGGACAACTCTCGGGAGATGCGTGAAGAACTCAGGCATCTCCGACGTCAACCTGCTCCGCCTAGAAGTTCTCTGCACCTTCCGCGAAACCTCTGCGACCTCCGCGTGAACATTGCGGCGTCGTGAACGGCAGCAATCCCTGACGACCCACTGGGAATCCTGAAGACCCCATCTGAATGATGTCTCCATTACGACTCGTGTTGCCTTCCGCCGAGCACCTGCCGGGCTACATCGCGGCACTCGAGCGTGGATGGTCGCCGGAGACGCAGCGTGCCGAGGCGCGGTTCGATGAGCTCGAGCGGGTGGCGCGCGATCCCGACGGGTTTCTCGCGCTGCTCGTGGATCCCGAAGGTGCAGGGCCGCCGATCCGGCTGCCTGACGGGTCCTTGGTTCCCCGGCTGCCTGGCTATCGCAAGTGGATGTGGGACGATGAGTTCAGTGGCTCGATCTCCCTGCGGTGGCAGCCCGGCACGACCGACCTGCCGCCGCACTGCCTCGGCCACATCGGCTATTCCGTGGTGCCGTGGAAGCGCCGGCTCGGCTATGCGACGCGCGCGCTCGCTCTCCTTCTTCCCGACGCGCGCGATCTGGGGCTCCCGTTCGTCGAGATCACGACGGACGAGGGCAACATTGCATCGGAGCGGGTCATCACCGCGAACGGCGGCGAGCTGGTCGAGCGGTTCAACGGGCCGGCGAGCCAAGGCGGCTCGCCGATGCTGCGATACCGGATCAGATTGTAGTCATGATCGATTTCCGCTCCGGACGGCCCGTCGCCGGTGCCGTAGCTCTCGCGATTGTGATCGCCGCAAGTTGCGTTAGGCCCGCCGGGATAGCGCCGGCACTCGCGGCGTGCCCCGCGCCCAGGCAACAGACCGACGGTTGGCAAGCGGTGTCCGAGCGGGCGGGTGTGAGCTTTCGCATCCCTCCCGCCTTCGTGGAGCGGCCCAGCGACGAAGGCGCTCACCGATTCCACCTGCGCGGCGACTTCTCCGAGTATCTCCTGGCGGGCTTCATCGCATCCTCTTCTCCGGCGGAGACGATGGGCCGAGCGCCGGGTCCGGGGATGATGGAGATGACGCAATGCGTCGACTCGATCGGCGGGCGGCAGGTGCTGGTGCAGGCATGGCGCACTCGCGGCGGGACGTTCCGCGACGGGCAGCGGATGGATCGCTACGACGTCTTCGCTGTCGTGCCGGTGAGCCCGGTACTGCGGTTCTACATCGCCAGCGGCAGTCACCGCCGGGAGACGCAGCAGTTGGCACTGGCTGCAGTGCGGACGATCGCCGTCGCGCCGGCGCCGCCGGATACGACTCGTTAGGAAGCCGGTGTCGCGATGGTTCCATTGGCAATTGGGAACTAGGAATCAGGAAATAGGAAATAGGAAATAGGGATGGTGTGCGTCGATTGCAATGCGAACGGCGGAAGGATCGGGATTCACAACCACTCCCTCCGATGAGCCGTCGCGGCCGGTCGCAACCGAACGAATCGCCGCGTCTGCGCCTCTCATCCACGATAGGACTCACATCAGCAGTCCCATTCCAATCGAGGAGGCACAGTGAACGGCTCTGCCCCCACGCGCGGCACGGCGGCGCGACCACCTTCCTTCAGCCGCTCGACTGCGATCGCCGTCTGGATCTTCGCCGCCGTGGAAGCGATCGGCATCGCCATCGCCCTGTGGAGTTACTCGTGACGTCCAATTTCACTACCACCTGCGCCGGGAGGGCGTAACCGCATGACTGGCCAGCGTCCCGACGACATCGTTACCGGTGTGCTCGACCGCATGGAGGCCCATGCGCGAACTCGAAGGCTCGCAATCCTCGGCGCCGGAATGGCGGAGGGGGCGCTTCTGATGATCGCGATCCTCACGCTCGACTGGCAGAACCGCACCCAGGTCCTAATGCTCATCTTCGCCGTGCTC
>CAZPCC010000415.1:0-17283 GCA_964584905.1 uncultured Gemmatimonadaceae bacterium
AGCTGCTTGAAGCCGCGCTGTTCGCCAGCGAACGTCCGATTCCCACCGCCGAGCTGGCGTCGCTCGACACGGAGGCTTCGCCGGCGGCCGTCGCGATGGCGATAGATGAGCTGCGGGAGCATTACGACGTCGAGGGACACGGTGTGGAGCTGATCGATGTCGGCGGTGGGTGGCAGATCCTCACCCGCCCGGAGTTCACCGAGGCCATCGAACGTGCGCAACTGCAGTCCCGGCCGCAGCGGTTGTCAGGTGCGGCGCTGGAAACGCTCGCCATCATCGCCTATCGACAGCCGATCGGCCGCGCCGAGGTCGAGGAGATCCGCGGCGTCAACATCGGCAGCACGCTCAAGCTGCTCGTCGAGCGGGGGTTGATCGAAATCACCGGGCGTGCCGAGGGACTTGGCCGGCCGATGCTGTACGGCACGACCAACGTGTTTCTCGAACATTTCGCCCTGCGGCATCTGGAAGAGCTGCCGCACGCCGATGAGCTTGCGATCGCGCTGCGCTCCGATCCCAGGACGTCATAGCGGCGCGCATGGCTTCGATGCGCGTGCAGCGCGCGCTGGCGCGGGCCGGAGTCGCCTCCCGTCGCAAGGCCGAGGAGCTGGTCGCCGCCGGACGCGTCCTCGTCAACGGCGAGTCGGCGCACATTGGCCAGGTCGTCGATCCGGACACCGACGACATCAAGGTGGACGGACGGCGACTGCCGCGTCAGGCACCCCCCGAGTGGTGGGTACTCAACAAACCCGCCGGAGTGCTCGTTACGCGAAGCGACCCGCAGGGCCGCCGAACCGTGTTCGACCTGGTCGCCGACCGGCCGGGACTCACGTACGTTGGTCGGCTCGACTACCTCACCGAAGGAGTGTTGCTGCTCACCACCGATGGCGATGCGGCACATGCGTTGACTCACCCCAGCCGTGAGGTCGAGCGCACTTACGTGGCGTCGGTGCGAGGGCGGGCCGATGAGGCCGCCCGCCGCGCGCGTCGCGGGGTGATTCTCGAGGACGGTGAGGTGCACCTGCGCGAGGTGCACGCGGAGCCGGTCGGAGGAGGGCGCTGGGAGTTCACGATCACGCTTGCCGAAGGGCGCAATCGCGAGGTGCGGCGCCTCTGTGAAGCGCTCGATCTGGAAGTCGACCGGCTAGTTCGTGTGCAGCACGGCCCCGTGCTCCTTGGCGATCTGCCCAGCGGCGAGTCCAGGCGCCTCACCCGGCGCGAGCGAGACGAGATCGCCGCCATCACGGCGGGCGTTTCGCTGTAGCTCCGGCGGGCCGCCCATCGCGGGAGCGGACCGAGGATTGCGGATTCAGCAGCGCCCGGGGCACCATTCCGGGGCACGGGCGCGCGCTGCGCCCGGAGCGTCGATCCCCATTCCCAGAGCTCCATTGGCTACAAGCACAGTCTCCCCAGACTCCGAACTCATCTCGGGCATACTCGCGCAGGTCGGCCGCCGGGTGGTCGGTCAGGACTACATGGTGGAGCGGCTCCTGATCGGGCTTCTCACCGGTGGTCACGTTCTGCTGGAAGGAGTTCCGGGGCTCGCCAAGACACTGACGGTCAAGACGCTCGCCGAAACGATCCACACCACCTTTCAGCGGATCCAGTTCACCCCCGATCTGCTGCCGGCCGACGTGATCGGCACGATGATCTACGACCAGTCGACCGGTGAATTTCGCGCCAAGAAGGGGCCGATCTTCGCCAACATCATCCTCGCCGACGAGATCAATCGCGCGCCGGCGAAGGTCCAGGCGGCATTGCTGGAGGCGATGCAGGAGAAGCAGGTGACGATCGGCGGCACGACGCACGTGCTCGACGAACCGTTTCTCGTGCTCGCGACGCAGAATCCGATCGAGCAGGAGGGCACCTATCAACTGCCCGAGGCGCAGGTCGACCGGTTCATGCTCAAGCTCAGCGTAGGCTATCCGACGAGAGAGGAAGAGAAGGAGATCATGCGGCGAATGGCGGGCGGCCATCCGATCGCGGTTACCTACTCGGCCACCCCCAAGCAGATCCTCGAGGCGCGGGGCCGCATCGCCGAGCTGTACATGGACGAGCGGATAGTGGACTACATCGTGGACATAGTGCACGCCACGCGCTCGCCTGGCGAGGTAGGACTCGCCGACATGGTGCCGCTCATCGAGTATGGTGCGAGCCCGCGGGCAACGATCTTCCTGGCGCAGGCGGCGCGCGCGCACGCCTTCCTCCGTGGACGGTCGTTCGTCACGCCTGACGACGTGAAGGCGATCGCCCCCGATGTACTGCGCCACCGCGTGCTCACCACGTACGAAGCCGAGGCCGAGGAAGTCACTTCGGACGATCTGGTGAGCCGGATTCTCGGAAAGATCGAGGCGCCGTGAGCGGCGCGGGAATCGGGAGTGGGGAATCGGGAATCGGGCGGCGCGCGCAGGGATCCCGGCCCGGTTCGCGCGTGTCCGCCGATTCCGAGATGCGAGAGCGCGAGGATGGACGCGCAGCATCCCTCCCCGATTCCCGATTCCCGATTCCCGATTCCCGGCCAAAAACCCCCGTTCCCCCCGAAGTCCTTCGCCAGGTGCGGCTCCTCGAGCTGCGCACGCGGGGACTCGTGAACTCTCTCTTCAGCGGGGAATACCATTCGGTGTTCAAGGGGCAGGGGATGGAGTTCGCCGAAGTCCGCGAATACCAGCCAGGAGACGAGGTAAGGTCCATCGACTGGAACGTTACCGCGCGCATGCGGCAGCCTTTCGTCAAGCGTTATGTGGAGGAGCGCGAGCTCACCGTGATGCTGGTGGTCGATCTATCGGGATCGTCGCGGTTCGGCACGTCGGCGCGATTCAAGAGCGAGCTGGCCACGGAGCTCAGCGCCGTTCTGGCCATGTCGGCCAGTCGCAACAACGATCGCGTAGGAGTGCTGCTGTTCACCGACCGCGTAGAGCACGTGGTGCCGCCCGGCAAAGGGCGGAAGCACATTCTGCGGCTCATCCGCGACCTGATGGCGTACGAACCCGAGGGTTCGACGACGAACATTGGCGTCGCGACGGAGTATGTGGGAAGGATGCTCAACCACCGCTCGATCATCTTCATCCTCAGCGACTTTCAGAGCGGCGACATGGAGCGGCCGATCAAACTGCTGGCCCAGCGGCACGACGTGGTGGCCGTATCGTTGGAGGACCCGCGCGAGCGAACGCTCCCGGACATCGGTTTGGCCCGCTTCGTAGATCCGGAGAGCGGCGAGATGGTTGATGTGGACACAAGCGACGCACAGGTTCGTGCCGCGTACGAGCAGGCGGTGGGCGAGGACATCGAGCGGCGGCGCCGGCTCTTCAACCGGCTCGGCATCGATGAGATCGCCATTCGCACCGACACCGGATACGTGGATCCGCTTCTGCGGTTCTTCCGACTGCGTGAGCAGCGGGGGCGGCGCGGATGATCGTGCTGGCGCTGCTGGCGGCGTTGCAGCAGGGCGTGCCCGCGCCGCAGGAGGCGCGCGTGCAGATGGGCGTGACGGTGATGCCGGACACCGTCACAGTCGGCGATCCATACGTCGTGATGGTACGAGTGCGTGCGCCAACCGGGACGCGCATCGCCTTCCCTGCGGCTCCCGATACCGGCGGAACGGTGGAAGGAATCGATCCCGTCACGGAGAGGGCAACGGCCAATCCCGACTTCATGGATCGGACGGCTATCTACCGCCTGTCGGCGTGGGATACAGGGCAGGTTGCCGTCCAGTTAGGCGAAGTGGAGCTGAGCGGTGCGCTGGAGCGAACGCTGGCCATTCAGGACCCCACAGTCTACGTCCGATCGGTTCTGCCACTGGATACGGCGCTGCAGGTGCCCAAACCGGCGCGCGACATCCTGACGACTGCACGCTCCCTGTGGTGGCTGGTGCTGCTGGCGCTCGCCGCAGCCGCACTCATTGGGTTGCTGGCCTGGTGGTGGTGGCGTCGCCGGCGCAGGCCGCGGCTCGAGGTCGTCGAGGATCCATTCGTCCGCGCCGAGCGGGAATTCGCCGCCCTCGCCGCACTCGGTCTTCCGGAGTCGGGCGAGCCCGGGCGGCACGTGGCACTCGCCTCCGAAGTGCTTCGCGACTACATGGCCGGCCGGTTGCGGGATGCGCCGCCGGCGCTGACGACGCGGGAAGTAATGGAGATGCTGGCGCCGCGCCGCGAGCTCCCGCTCGAGGCGTTAGGGCACCTGCTGATGGAAGCTGACATGGTGAAGTTCGCCCGGCGGCCGGTCACCGTTGCGCGCGCCGGCGCCTACGCCGCCGACGCGCAGGCGGCGGTAAGGCGGGTCGAGCAGGTGGAGCAGGCACGGCGTGAAGCCGAGCGTGCGCGAGATGCGGCGGGGCGGAAGGCTGCATGATGACGATCGGGTCGCTGTCGTTCGCGGCATGGTGGATGCTGCCGCTGCTGTTGCTGTTGCCGATCTGGTGGCTGCTTCGTCGCCGGCGCCGCCCGGCAGCGATCGTCTTCTCACGCGCCCATGTGCTGGCGCGAGGACCGCGTGCCGGCCGCGCCATAACGCGATCGCTGTTCATCCTCCGCAACCTGCTTCTTGCCGCGCTGGTACTGGCCCTCGCCCGGCCCCGGTCCGGCGCACGAGCCGAGAGCATAACGAGCGAGGGGATCAACATCGTGCTGGCGATCGACATTTCCAGCTCGATGCTCGCCGAAGATTTTCAGCCGCTCAACCGCCTGGAGGTGTCCAAGGACAAGGTGAAGAGCTTCGTCGCCGGACGGCAGAGTGACCGGATCGGAATCGTGGCGTTCGCGGGCGAGGCGCTGACCCAGGTACCGCTGACGACCGACTATCCGGTAGTCATGGCGTCGGTGGACAACCTGCAGGCCGGGCAGCTGGAGGATGGGACGGCGATCGGAACTGCGATCGCTACGGCCGCCAACCGCCTGCGCGAGACGCCCGGGGATTCCCGTGTCATGATCCTGCTTACTGACGGTGAGAACAACCGAGGCTCGATCGATCCGCGCACCGCGGCGCAGGCCGCCGCGGCGTTCGGGGTGCGCATCTATACGATAGGCGCCGGGAGCATGGGCACCGCGCCGGTGCCGGTCGGACGTGGATTGTTCGGGCTGCGATACGAGAATCGTCCGGTTCGCATCGATGAGCCTCTGCTGCGCGAAGTCGCACGTCTCACCGGAGGCCGGTACTTCCGCGCAATCGACGCCGCCGCGCTCCAGCGCATTTACGAGCAGATCGATGTCCTGGAGCGCGCTCCGGTGCGGGTGCAGCGCTATATCGACTATGCCGAGCTCTTTCGCTGGCCACTTGGAATCGCGCTGCTCGCCCTGATCGGCGAGATCGCGCTGCTTGCCTGGCGAGGGCCGCTGCCATGAGCGGATTGTTCGCACTGCCCTGGGCACTGCCGCTCGTGCCATTGCTCGCGGTCGTCGCCGCGCTGCTCGTTCTGCGCGCTGCGCACCACCGCTCGCGCCGAATGGAGCGGATGGCGGAACCGTCGATGCTCGACAGGATTGCGCCGGTGCGGCGGAGCCCGAAATGGCGCGCGACGGTGCTCGGGGTGGCGGCGGCGCTGGCCGCTCTGGCCTTCGCCGGACCACAATGGGGGACCGAGCGTACCATCGTGAGAAGCGAGGGCGCCGATATCGTTCTCGCGCTCGACGCGTCACTCTCGATGCTCGCCGAGGATGTGGAGCCCAACCGCCTGACGAGAATGAAACGCGAGGCTACGCAGCTGATCGCCAGCTCCGAGGGGGACCGCTTCGGGATAATCGCGTTCGCGGGGCGCAGCTACATCCTCACTCCGATGACAGTCGACCGGAGTGCCCTCGGCCTCTTTCTCGACAATCTCGATCCGGATGTGGTGGGGCAGGGCGGCAGCTCGCTCTCGCGCACGATCCGCCAGGGCGTGGAGCTGCTGCTGCTGACCAAGGGTGGCGGAGATCGGGCGCTGATCGTCATGTCCGATGGGGAGGCGTTCGACGACGAAGAGGATCTGGTGGCGGCGGCGCGGCGTGCGCGCGAAGCTGGGGTATCACTGGTGACGGTCGGATACGGGACGCCCGATGGAGCGACTATTCCAGTGCCGGTCGGACGGGGAGTCGAGCTCAAACGCGATGAGAACAACCAGGTTGTGGTGACGCGATACAACGAACAACTGCTGCGAAAGGCGGCGGAGGCTGCCGGCGGAACGTTCGTCCCGGCGACGGCCACCGACAAGGCCGCGCGCATTCGTCAGGCGTTGGCGAATCTCGAGCGCGAACAGCGTCAGTCCGACGTTGGCCGGGAGCGCACGCAGCGCTATCAGCTTTTCCTGCTGCCCGCTCTGCTACTGGTGCTGGTCGATACCTGGCTGGCGGAACGGCGGATGCGCCGCCGCGGGTCCGTTCCAGCCGTGGCGGCTGCCGCGGCCGCTGTGGCGCTCATTGTCATGCTTGCGCCCGCGGTGGCCATCGCCGCGCCTGACGAGGCCCAGCGCCACTACATCGCTGGCCGGTACGCCGAAGCGGCCGCCGTATGGCAGAGCGAGATCGCCAGCGGGGACACATCTGCGCGTACCTTCTACAACCTCGGCACGGCGCTGCTCAAGGCGAAGAAGCCCGACGAGGCGATCGAGGCGCTCGAACGCGCCGCCAGCGCCACCGATGAGGAGATTCGCTATCGCGCGCTGTTCAATCTCGGACTGCTCCATTTGGAGCGTGCACGAAGCGCCGAGGAGGAAGAAGCGGCGGCTCCGGACATCGCGGCGGCTAACGGGCTGTATAGGCGCGCGCTGCGCCTGCGACCTGGTGAGCTGGACGCCAAATGGAATTACGAGCTGACCCTGCGCGATCCTCCCGAGGGCGGTGGCGGCGGTGGCGGTGGCGGGGGTGGCGGAGGGTCAGCCGAACCGGAGGAGGGACAGGCACAACCTGAACCTCAGCCGCAGCCGCGAGCCGCCGGCGGCCTGGATCCTCGTCAGGCGGAACGGCTGCTGAACAGCGCGGCCCGCGAAGAACGGGATGTGCAGGGTCGCAAGCAACAGCAGGCACGAGCCGAGCGTCCGCCGGTCGGCAAGGACTGGTAATGCTCATCGCCGCTCTTCTGCTCGCGCAGCTCGGCATCGTGGCGTCGGCGCCGGACACGGTTCCGATCGATGGATACGCCGAGGTGCACGTACGCGTCACGGCGCGCGGTGCGCGGGCGCCGTCGGTCACTACCCCGGCATTCCCGGCGTTTCTCGTTCTGCGCCAGCAGTCGGCCCAGCACCTGGAGCGCGACGCCGGCGGCGCGCAGATGGTCACCGAACTGCAATACACGCTCGTTCCCACACGGGCCGGTACGTTCACGCTTCCCGCCTTCGTAGCACGGCTGGGACGTGAGGTTGCACGATCGGCTCCGATGACGATCGTCGTCACCGGGAACGCTCTCACGCCAGGCGGATTCGTCCCGGCGATAGTCAACCGTGCGGACATCGACACTACCCGGTCCGTCAGTTTCGAGGCGATGGCATTGCCGGAGACGGTCTACGTTGGAGAGCAGACTACCTATCAACTGGCAGTATTCCTCGATGGCCGCGCTCGATCCCGCGTGCGCCGCCTCGAGGCGATTGCGCCGGAGATGCGTGGGCTGCTCGCATACGATCCGCCGGGCGGCCTCGAAGAGTACGAGCGCCGCGGCCCGGGACGGCGCACCTTCGAAGTGCACGTCTATCAGCGTCCGGTATTCGCCCTCGGTCCGGGCGAGATCACCATTCCACCGGCGCGGCTCACGTATGCGGTGCCCGTAACGCCGTCGTTCTTCTCGCGCGAGGAGCATCACGAAGCGCGAAGCCCCGCGGTGAGAATCGTGGCGATCGAGCCGCCGTTGGAGGGGCGCCCCCCTGAGTACGATGGCGCGGTGGGCCAGCTTCGATTGTCGTCGCGACTCGACTCCGCGGCGCGCGTGGGAGAGCCGATCACCCTCACGGTGTCAGTCTCGGGCGAGGGGAACATCAAGCTGCTTCCGCCACCGCGTATAAGCGTTCCGTGGGCGAACGTGGTGCGATTCGACGATCGCGTCCGCCTGACGAGCGACATCCAGACGGTGCGCGGAATCAAGGAATTCGAGTACATACTTACCCCGCAGCAAGATGGGCCGGTCATCATGCCCCCGCTGCGCTACGCGTTCTGGGATCCGCAAGCGGAGAGTTACAAGGTGCTGGAGTCGGCGCCCGAGACGCTGATAGTGGCGCCAGGCCGGCTGGCTCGCGCCGAAGCCGCCGACGAGCCGGGGACCCGCCTCCCGATACGCAGGGTGTTCCATGGCGCCAAGCCTTCACCGTGGCATGCCCGGCTGCCCGTGTGGGCACTGCTCGCGCTGCTTCCTGTTCCGGCGGTGGCGGTGGTGCTTGCGCGCCGTCCGCGACGCACCCGGCGCCGGCGGCCGGCGGCGATACGGTTGCGGGCGATGCGCCGCGCACCTGCCGAATGCGATCCGGCCGCGATTCGCTCCGTGCTCGCCGAGGCCCTCGCCGAACGAATGGGACTGGATCCGATCCGCCCGAGGGATCCGGACGCAATGGCCCGTAGCGCCCGGCGCATCGGTGTCACGCCGCAAACGTCGAAACGTGTGCGGGAACTACTGAGCGCCCTGGAATCGGCGGCGTTCGGTGGCCGGCCAGCCCCGCAGCGCGCCGACGCGGCCGCCGCCGTGGCGTTGTACCAGGCTGTCGATACCGAGGCGATGCCACGATACTCCCCATCGCGACGTGCCGGCACCGGTTTCATTGTCATCCTCATCGCCTCGGCCTGCCTGACGACAGGTGATGCGTTGGTTGCCAAACTCCAGGCTCCGGCGGATGCGATGGCGGCACCGGCCGCTCGCGCCCGTCAGGCATTCACCAACGGTGTGGATGCATACGAGATGGGCCAGCTCGCGCTCGCCGCGCGCTCGTTCTCGACTGCTGCCGAGCTGGTGCCGGGGGCGCCAGATGCGTGGGCCAATTCGGGCACCGCTGCGTGGGCGCTGGGCGATACCGCACGCGCGGTGGTAGGATGGCAGCGGGCGCTTCGGCTCGAGCCCCGCGCCAACGACATGCGTGAACGGCTCGAGCTCACTCCGGCGGCGTCTTCGGGATCGGAGATGAGCGTGCCGCCGCTTACGCCGGATACCGTGCTCGTGATTGGGGCGCTGCTCTGGATAGTGGGCTGGACGGCAGTTGCCTATCGAGGGTGGCGGTTGCAGCGCATATCGGCGGCGTTTCCGGTACTCGGCCTCGCGCTGCTCTCTTTCGCTGCCGTAGAGCCGCTCGATCGGTGGATCGGTGCGGTAGATCTCGCCGTCAGCGCGGGAGATGCGGCGCCCAGAGTCCGTCCGCTGCTGGGTGCGGACGCCGGACCGCGTCTTAGAACCGGGCAACTCGTGCGCGTGACTGAGCGCGACGGCGTATGGCTTCGGGTAGAGGCGGCTGGAGGTCGCGGCGGTTGGATTCCGGCGAACGCCGTGCTTCCGCTCGCGCGCGATTGACGCTCCGGCGCTGGTCGGCCTAGCTTCCCGTATGCCTCACCCACCTTCCGCCGAAGCGGCGGTGTCGCGCATCGCCGTTCTCTCCAGCGCCGTCATCGATCAGATCGCCGCTGGCGAAGTGATCGAGCGGCCGGCGTCGGTCGTGAAGGAGCTGGTGGAGAATGCGCTCGACGCGGGTGCGCGCAGTATCGAGATTGTCGCGGAGGACGGCGGCCGGAGCCGGATCCGCGTAGCCGATGATGGAACGGGGATGAGCCGCGACGAGGCAGAATTGGCGGTGCGCCGGCACGCAACCTCCAAGATCCGCGTGCTGGACGATCTCGTAGGAGTGGCGAGCTTCGGCTTTCGGGGCGAGGCGCTGCCGGCCATCGCTTCGGTTTCCGAGGTCGAGCTCACGACGGCTTTCGAGGACGGCGCGGGAACGCGGCTGTTCACGTCAGGCGGCACCGCGACCGAGGTGAGCGAGGTTGCCCGGCGCCGGGGCACGACGGTCACCGTGTCACGGCTCTTCTTCAATGTCCCTGCTCGACACCGCTTTCTGCGTTCCGCCCGCTCGGAGTGGCGGGCGATCTCGGAGCTGGTTACGAGCATTGCGCTCGTAAGGCGTGATGTCCGCTTGTCGCTCGAGCACGATGGACGGAGCGTCCTGGTAGTGCCGCCGGCGCCGGATCTGCGCGCACGGGTCGGCGCGGTGTGGGGTGCCGCCTTCGCGGACCGACTGGTGCCGGTAGAGGATGTCGCCGGTCCGGTGCACGTGTCGGGACTGGTGGAGCGACCTGCCGATGTAGGTACCGGCAGCCGGCGGGTGCACATCACGGTGAACGGCCGCGCCATCCGTGATGCGGGTCTGGCGCGTGCCGCGGAGACAGCCTACCGCTCGACGATTCCCGCCGGACTGCGGCCGTCCATGGTGTTGAGCGTCGTGCTGCCCGCCGATCAGGTGGATGTGAACGTCCATCCAACCAAGGCCGAAGTTCGATTCAGGGACCGGTGGAACCTGGAGCGGGCGATCGAACGAGCGGTTCGCAAGGCGTTAGGTACGCCAGCCAGCGCGGCGACCGTCGCGCCGGGATCCTGGTTTTCCGCCGGAGGCGGCTCCTCGGCCGGCGCGCCACAATCTCTCGCCGATGTACTTCGTCCCGCGGCCGCGGCGAATGAACCGATCTTTGCTCCGTCGGGCGACGATCGCGGCGACGCCGGCGAGGCTAGCGACGCACCGCTCGACATTCCGCCGCTCCGGCAGTGGCGGCGCACCTACATCGCGTTCGAGCGGGACGACGGCGTGGTACTGATCGATCAGCACTCGGCGCACGAGCGCGTACTCTACGAAAAGTTCATGCTGGCGATGGAATCGGGGTCGGCACCGGCGCAACGGCTCCTTTTTCCCCTCACCCTGCACGTGAGTCCGACGGAATCCGAGGCGTTCGATGAGCACCGCGATGCTCTTGCGCTGATCGGCTTCGAAGTCGAGGACTTTGGCGGTCATACGCTGCTGGTGCACGCGGTTCCCGTACCGCACCCCCGGTTCGATGCCGAACGTTGTCTGCGCGAAACGCTCGCCGCCCTCGCCGGCGACCGACTGCCCGCGGCGGCCGCGCGCCACGAGCAACTCGCCGCGACGTTAGGATGCAAGGCGGCGGTCAAGGCCGGCGATCCGCTGTCGGAGGAGGAAATGCGCGCCCTCGTGCGCGCTCTCGCCACGACCGTTCTGCCGGCGCACGATGTGCACGGCCGAGCCACGCTGGTGCACATCGCGTGGGACGAGATCGAGCGCCGCTTTGGCCGGCGCTAGACTGCGGGTCATTACCGGTCCCACCGCGTCAGGCAAGAGCGCGCTGGCGATGCGAATCGCCGAGGCCGTGCCACTGACCGTCATCAGCGCCGACTCCCGCCAGATCTACAGGCGATTCGACATCGGCACCGCCAAACCGCCGGCCGCCGACCGGGTGCGAATACCTCATGCCGGAATCGACTTGATCGAGCCCGAGGAGCGCTATTCGGCGGCGCGATGGGCGGAGTCCGCGGTGGACTGGATCAGCGACGCGCGTACCGAGCGGCGCGCACCGTTGATCGTCGGCGGAACGGGTTTCTATCTGCGCGCTCTGACCAGCCCCTTCTTCGAGGAGCCGTCGCTCGACCCCGATAGGCGGACGAGGCTGCTCGCCCAGCTGGACCGGCTCGACACCAATGAGTTGCGGCGCTGGTGCAGCGCCCTGGATCCGCCCCGGACTGGCTTCGGGCGCACGCAGCTCCTGCGCGCCGTCGAGATTGCCCTCCTCACCGGGGTGCCCATCTCGCGGCACCATCGGGAGGCGTCGCGTCCACCATACGCTCGCGCGCGCTATCTTGTGGTCGATCCGGGCTCGGCTCTTTCGGAATGGATCGAGCAGCGAGTGGACGCGATGTTCGCGGGCGGCTGGGGTGGCGAGGTGGAGACGCTGATGCACGCCGTCGCCCCCGACGCCCCGGCATGGAAGGCCACCGGCTACGTGGCGGTGCGCGACTGGGTGAACGGGCGAATCACGCGAAACGCGGCGCGGGCGCGGGTGATGGTCGAGACGCGGCAGTATGCAAAGCGGCAGCGGACATGGTTCCGGCACCAGCTGGAGCCCGATGTGGTGACCAGGGTCGATCCGGGGTCGCCTGACGCGATGGACGTGGTGTGGAAGTGGTGGAACCAATCGGACGACGAATGAGAATCGGCATTACCTGCTACCCGACCTATGGCGGCTCGGGCGCGGTGGCGACGGAGTTGGGCATCGCGTTGGCGCGGCGCGGCCACGAGGTCCACTTCATCTCCTACGCGCAGCCGTTTCGCCTGCCCGCCTTCCTGCCGGGGGTTTTCTTTCACGAGGTGGAAGTCAACCGGTATCCGTTGTTCGAATATCCGCCTTACGATCTGGCGCTCGCCGTACGCATGCACGAAGTGGTGCTGTCGCACGGGTTGGAGCTGCTGCACGTGCATTACGCCATTCCACACGCCACCAGCGCCTGGATCGCGCGCGAGATGCTGCGGGCGCAGGGGGGTGACATTCCTATCATCACCACGCTGCACGGCACCGATATAACGCTCGTCGGCCAGGATCCATCGTTCCACGCGATCACCAAGTTTTCAATCGAACGGTCGGACTATCTGACGGCGGTCTCCGGCTACCTCAGGGATGAGACGTACCGCGCGTTCGGATGCATGGGATGCGATCTGGAGGTCATCCACAATTTCGTGGATCCCGATGTCTACGACCGCGGCAAGTATGCACCGACGCTCCGGCGACAGGTGGCCGACGGCAAGATGGTTCTCATGCACGTGTCGAACTTTCGTCCGGTAAAGCGTGTTCGCGACATCGTGCGAATCTTCGCCCGGGTGCGATCCTCCATTCCTTCGGTGCTGGTGATGGTTGGTGACGGGCCCGACCGCGTCTATGCCGAGGAAGAAGCGCGCATCCTCGGAGTCGAGCATGAGACGCACTTTCTGGGGAAGCTCGACGCGGTCGCGCCGTTGCTCGCCAACGCCGATTGCTTTCTCCTGCCTAGCGAGAGCGAATCGTTCGGCCTGAGCGCGCTGGAAGCGCTTGCCTGCGGTGTGCCGGTGGTCGCGTCGAACGTGGGGGGACTGCCGGACGTGGTGCGCGACGGCGAGACCGGCGCGCTCCGGGCGCCTGGGGATGTGGAGGGCATGGCCGATGCGGCGATCGCGCTGCTCGCTGATCCGCCGCGCTGGCAGGCGATGAGCATCGCGGCCGCCGCCGATGCCCGCGCGCGCTTTGCTCTGGCCGATGTGGTGGCGCAGTACGAGTCACTGTACGCGCGTGCCACCGCCTAGCGCCTGGCTGGCGATCGGGCGGTGGCATAACGCCGCGCTCGCCGCTGCTGGTGTGCTCGTCGGCGCCTGGTGGACCCGAGCTCCCCTCGGCGGGAGCGTCGGGTGGGCCGCCCTTGCCGCCGTCGCCATAACCGTCGCCGCCAATGCGTGGAACGACATCGCCGACGTGGACATCGACCGTGTCGCGCACCCTGACCGGCCACTTCCGCGCGGAACGCTCACGCTGCGACAGGCGCGAATCCTTGCCTGGGCCGCTGCCTGCGCGGCGCTTCCACTGTCGGCGGCCGCGCACCCGTCGCTCGGAGGCGTTACCGCGCTCGTGCTCGTACTGTCGTACGCCTACAGTGACCGATTCAAGCGAGCTGGCCTCGCCGGCAACGTAGTAGTCGCCGTCCTTGCATCGCTTCCCTTTCTCTACGGCGCGTGGGCGGTAGGCCAACCCGCGCGCGGCGCGCTGCTCGTCGCGATAGCGGTTCCGCTGCACTTCGCGCGCGAAGTGGCCAAGGATCTCGACGATGCCGAGGGAGACGCTTCGCACCGTCGCACGATCCCGCTCGCGGGCGGTGTGCCGCTTGCGCGCGCGGTGGTGGCGTTGGCTTCGGCGGCGTTTCTCGCGATGCTGGCCTGGCCCGCGGCAAACTCGCCGGCGTTCGCGCTGGCTCTCGTGCCGGCGATCGGGCTTGCGCTCATCGCTACCGGCTCGGCGTTGCGTGGCCGGCGCGGCAGCCCGCGGTTGTTCAAGGCGGCCATGGTATGCGCGATGCTCGCCGTGATCGCCTCCCGGCCGTGAATACGTCTACATCACAACTGTCATAACGACATGTCGGTTTTTCAGGCGTTTGTGCTTGGCATCATTCAGGGCCTTGCCGAGTTTCTTCCAATCAGCAGCTCTGCCCATCTGGCGCTCACACCATGGCTGCTCGGATGGCCCGAGCCGGGGCTTGCGTTCGACACCTCTCTGCATCTCGGAACGCTCGTCGCCGTTTTGTGGTATTTCGAGGAGGAGTGGCGCCGGCTGATCGGCAGCGCGTGGGAGATGGTCCGAACTCGTCAGGTGACGACCGAGTCGCACCGTCGCGTAGTCTACCTCATCATCGCCACGATTCCTGGCGGCATTGCCGGGCTGCTGCTCGAGGATATGGCGGAGACGGTCTTTCGTGCGCCCGTCATCACGGGAATCGCCCTGATCGCGCTCGGTCTGCTCCTCTGGGTGGTGGACCGCTGGGCGGCAGACGACCGGCCGCTGGGTACGATGCGTGGGCGGGATGCATTGCTGTTCGGACTGGCGCAGGTCGTAGCGCTGGTTCCCGGTGTCTCGCGGTCAGGCGCCACGATGACGATGGGTCGCGGACTGCGTTTCTCACGCGAGGGCGCGGCTGTATTCAGCTTTCTGATGAGCATGCCGATCACCTTCGCCGCGGTAGCGGTCAAGCTTCCGGAGGCGATCAGGGAGCGCGAGAATATCTGGCCACTCGCCGTCGGCGTGATTGCCAGCGGCGTGAGTGGATGGCTCGCGATCAGTGTGCTTTTGAAATTCGTGAGCAGGCACAGCTTTGGAGTGTTCGCCCTGTATCGGGTGGTACTCGGCACAGTCGTGCTGATCCTGCTGGCGCTGCGCGCATGAGCGAAAGCGCTCGTTATGATGGCCGGTCGGCTGACGAGCTGAGCGCGATGCTGGATCTGCCCCGCGTGGTGGTCCACGATGAGCTCCCATCGACACAGGACGAGGCGCACGCACTGGGGGATGCGGGGGCACCTCCGGGTACGCTGGTGCTGGCGGACGGACAGGTTGCAGGGCGGGGGCGGAGTGGACGGTCCTGGCGGTCCGGCGGCGGCGCGGGAATCTGGATGACTTTGCTCGAGCGTCCGCGCGACCCGGCGGCGTTGGGGGTGTTGTCGCTGCGAATGGCGTTGCGCATGGCGCCCGTGCTGGACCGCTGGACCTCGGCGATGGTCCAGGTCAAATGGCCTAACGATTTGCAGGTGAAAGGGCGAAAGCTGGCTGGGTTGCTTACCGAAGCTCGTTGGCACGGCGTCCGGCTGGAGTGGGTGGCGATAGGGGTCGGCATCAATACGCGGTTGCCCGAGGGACTAGACGCCGCTTCGCTCGAGCCCGGCGCCGACCGGGTGTCGGTGCTGGCGGAGCTGTTGCCGGTCATGCGCGCGGCGGCGGCGGCATCCGGCAGGCTGTCGACGGCGGAGCTTGCGCGGTTCGCCGACCGCGATGCAACGGTCGGTCGGCGCTGTCTAGAGCCGGCACGCGGCATCGCCGCTGGCATTACGCCAGATGGCGCGCTCATAATTCGAAACGACGGCGGCGCGCAAACCGTGCGCATCGGGTCACTGGTGCTGGAGGAGCTCGCATGATTCTCACGATCGATGTAGGCAACACCGAAATGACGCTGGGTGTGTTCGAGGGTGAGACGCTCCGTGCGCATTGGCGCACGGTCACCGAGGCTTCACGCACGCCTGACGAACTGGGGTTGTTGCTGCGCGCCCTTCTGCAAGCGGTACCGGGCGAGACGAAGCGAGTGCGCGCGGTGGTCATCGGCTCGGTCGTTCCGTCAGTGACAGGCTCCCTGGCCGAGGCAAGCGAGCGGTGGCTGGATGTGCAGGCGCTGGTCATTGACCCGATGTCGCGACTCCCGATTCGGCTTCAGGTGGACGAGCCGATGACGGTCGGCGCCGACCGACTGATCAACACCCTCGCCGCCAGCCGGCTCTACAAATGCGATACGATCGTGGTGGACTTCGGTACGGCGACGACTTACGACTGCATAACGGCTGACGGCGTGTTCCTCGGCGGCATCATCGCACCGGGCATTCGGACCTCGGCGGAGATGCTGATCCGGCGGACCTCCAAGCTTCCAGCAACGGAATTGGCCATCCCCGCGAGGGCCATCGGGACAAGGACGGAGGATTGCATCAGAGCCGGCGTAATGTTCGGCGCCGCCGACTCGACCGACGGTCTGGTTCGCCGCATCAAGCGCGAGTGGCCCAACTCCTCCATACCGCGCGTGATCGCCACCGGCGGCCTGGCTGGAACGATCGCGCCGCTGAGCGAGGAGATCGACGAGGTGGACACATTCCTCACCCTGAAAGGCCTTCGACTGGCCCATTCGCTGCTGGCTGGCGACTGACCCCAGCCTCCGGGCGTAGTCGGTCATTTCGACACCCGCAGGCTGCCGCACACAGGCCTAAATCGTTCAAAACGGCAGAGTTAGCTGGACCGCCCCCTGCTTGCCTGCTCCTTGACGCAGGACGGGTCGAGGGTATCTTTCGCTCACGGTTAGCACTCACCTCGGTCGAGTGCTAGTACCGACAAGAAGGTTCGTACGTATTCAAACACTGAAGGAGGGGTTGCCACTTATGGCCACCAAGAACGCCGTGAAGGTCACTCCGTTGGCGGATCGCGTTGTCGTGAAGCCGCTCGAAGAGACCGAGCAGATGCGGGGCGGGCTGTACATACCCGACACCGCCAAGGAAAAGCCGCAGCAGGGTGAGGTCGTCGCCGCCGGTCCCGGAAGATTCGAGAAGGACAAGCGCGTGCCGATGGATCTCAAGGTTGGGGACAAGATCCTCTACGGAAAGTACAGCGGCACCGAGGTTACGCTCGAAAACGAGCAGTACCTGATTCTCCGTGAGAGCGATGTTCTCGCGGTGATCGGATAAGAGATAGAGATGCGACGTGCGAGATGGCCGCTCCGGCTTCTCGCAATTCGCCTTTCGCATCTCGCAACACGAACCTAAAAGAAACAGGAATCCCAGCTATGGCTGCCAAGGAACTGCATTTTGACGTCGACGCGCGCGCGGCACTCAAGCGCGGCGTCGATAAGTTGGCCGATGCGGTCAAGGTCACGCTCGGCCCCAAGGGCCGGAACGTCGTGATCGACAAGAAGTTCGGCTCGCCGACCGTCACCAAGGACGGCGTGACCGTTGCCAAGGAAATCGAGCTTAGCGATCCGCTCGAGAACATGGGCGCGCAGATGGTGAAGGAAGTCGCGACCAAGACGTCGGAC
>CAZPCC010000416.1:0-8856 GCA_964584905.1 uncultured Gemmatimonadaceae bacterium
TGTAGGGAGCCAGATCATCAACCCGAGTGGGGCCGTCAACCAGGTGCAGGGATCGGTACTCGACGGCATAGGCGAAGCCCTCGCCCAGGAGATAACGATCGAAGAGGGGCGTGTTGCGCAAAGCAACTTCCACGACTTCCCGTTGCTGCGCCTTACGCAGGCTCCCGCTGTCGAGGTGCACTTCCTTACGACGGATTTCCCGCCGACCGGCATGGGAGAGCCCGCGTTGCCGCCGGTGGTCCCCGCGCTCACCAACGCCATTTTCGCCGCGACGGGAAAACGCATCCGCTCGCTGCCGCTCAGCAAGCACGATCTGTCGTGGGGCTGATCGATCGATGAAGCAGTGGCTCGAGACCCGGCAGATTCTCGAGAGCATTGCCGCACTGAAGCTCGAGGGCAAGGCGGCCGCACTTGCGACCGTGATACGCGTGCGCGGATCGGCCTATCGACACGAAGGCGCCAAGCTCCTGGTCAGCGAAGATGGGCAGAGCGTGGGTAATGTGAGCGGCGGATGTCTCGAGGAGGACGTCCGCGAAGTGGCTCGCCGCGTCATCGCGTCAGGTGCGCCCGAGCTGCGAAAATACTGCGGAGGTTCGAGCGAGATCGCCGCCTGGGACCTCGGCGTGGGGTGCGACGGCGAAGTGGAGATCCTCATCGAGCCTGTGATTTCCGACCGGGCGCGCGAGCACGAGCTGGTCGGATCGGAGGCAGCGTTCGTCGCCATCACCAGGCTGGATCCGGCGCTGGCCGCCGAGGCTCACTCCGCAGGAAAGGCAGAGCCACCGGCCGGCGAGCTCCATCGCGATGTTCTGGCCGGCGAAGCCGCCGCCGGGTGGCTCGCGTTAGGGTTCTCGCAGATAGTCGAGCGCGATGGCGTGACCCTCTTCGTGGACGTGATGCTTCCGCCCCCACGCCTCCTGGTGGTGAGCGCGGGGGATGACGCTCGCCACCTGGCCCGACTGGCGAGCGAGGTAGGGTTCCGCGTCGTCGTTGCCGACCGGCGACCCGGATTGCTCGCCGCCGACCGTTTTCCCTCGTCAGTCCGGCTCGTCGAGACTGATGCAGCGCGATTGAGCGAGCGACTGGTGCTCGACGCCGACAGTTTCGCGGTCGTAATGACACACCACTTCGCCGACGACACCGACTACCTTCGCGCGCTGCTCAAGAGCCCGGCGCAATACCTCGGCGTGCTCGGGCCGCGGCAACGAACCGAGCGCATCCTGGGCATCCTGCGAGGTGAAGGTCCTGTTGATGGGGCCCGGATCTTTGGACCAGTCGGCCTCGACATCGGAACCGATGGCGCCGAACAGGTGGCCCTGTCGATACTCGCCGAAATTCTCACGGTGCGCAGCGGGCGCCGCGCGCGGTCGTTGCGCGATCGGCGCGCACCGATCCATGCCTCGAGCGAGTGAGCACCCGGGCCGCGCAGTGTCGCCGGCCGAGGGCACTCGAGCGCGCGTAGCCGGCATTGTGCTCGCTGCAGGAGCATCGCGGCGAATGGGTGCGTCCATCAACAAGCTGTTGCTCGAGATCGATGGGGAGCCGATGGTGCGCCGCACCGTAAAGCGCGCCATCGACGCGGGACTCGATCCGGTCATCGTGGTGGTGGGCTATGAGCCGGACCGTATCCGTGAATCCCTCGACGGCCTGGAATGCACCTTCGTCGAGAATCCCGACTACACAGGCCCCACCAGCGGTTCGCTGCACGCGGGCCTGCGCGCCCTCGACACATCCATTTCCGCTGCAGTCGTCATGCTCGGTGACATGGTGCATGTAACCACGGCGATGGTGCGCGCGTTGCAGGACGGCCTCGGCGGGGATTCGCGTCTCGCGGTGTCTCGCTATGGAGTCGATGAGGTGCTGGCGCCTCCGTTGCTCTTTCGCCGGGAGTTGTGGCCGGAACTCCTCGCGTGGAGCGGAGAAGGGTGCGGTAAGGCCGTAGTGATGGCGCACCTCGACGAGGCAGTGATGCTCGACTGGCCTGAGAATGCCTTGCGCGACATCGACACTCCCGCTGATTTCGAAGACCTGAGACGGTAAGCCGCTGTGGAAGCGAAGAGACGCGGCCATCTCCGCCAAACGCCCTTCCACCTCTGGGGAACCCATGAGTGCTCCGCGAACGCACGCACGTTCGCCCTCCAACCCGGCAAAAAAAAACCTCGCCATGGAAGTCTCATTCTTGCCCGCACCTACTTGAACCATCAGAGGTGCGGGGTTTTTTCCTGCGCATCAAGTCATGGGCAAGGCACGACCATGAAAGCCGTCGGTCCAGCGGGAGTGCCTTCCTCGGTGAACACCACCGTCGCCTGCCGACTGGCCGGCAGGCCGGTGAGCGCGAAGTCCGCGCGCGGCGTTCCAGTCGTCACGCCGGGATCGAACAACTGCACCTGCGTGTGCTGCGTCGAACGGTGCACGTATGCGGGAACGAAGTTCGTGGTCGCAACTGATCCGATATTGCCTCCAGCCAGGAATGTTGCGCCAGCGGCGCCCGTCGCCGGAATTACGTAGATGTCGCCCGCAGTGGTGGTCGCATTGACCAGGCGGAGCGCATTGTTCCCGGTGCTCGCGGCTTCCTCGTCTGATGCTACGAAAGCGCGACGCGTAGCACCTGAGGCCACCAGAAAGACGGTATACCGTTCCTCCTCCTCGAAGGTGAACGCCGTGGTTGCCAACTCCACGCCGGTAGAGCTGAACACCAGCGTCTGCACGCCGGGGGGAACCTCTACGCAAGTCTGAGTGGACGCGCGGAAATCGAGGTTCTGCGCGAGGGGCGTAGTGGTTCCGGTTAGGCGAACATCGACGTCGGCGATATCGGCCGCGTTGACGATCCGGAGCAGAGCTGGCTCGGGGTCGGGCTGAACGGGATCGTCGTCGCTGCAGGCCGCCACCGAAATGGCAAGCAAGGCGAGAAGCCCAAAACGACCAGGTCTGTGCTGCATGCTGCACCTCATGCTGGCTGCACCTCATGTTGATGGTTGCGCTGTCTTTCAGGCTGCAAGACAAGCGAGCCGGTCTCTCGGCGCTCAGTTTCCCACCATAAACACTTGAGTATGGCTGAGCAACTCATGAGTCCGCCACCACGTCATGGATGAACAGAAGGCCACACTAATGGCCCGCTCTGCTTCCGGCGTTTTCAGATACGCGCCCTATCCGATGCTGTCGTATCCGTGGCGGAAGACGGCACAACAGTTCAATGTGTGTTCGGCAGGTTCAAGACGCCGAGGCTCTCAAGTCGGATTCTGGTTGGTTTCCGCACCGCATTCCCCGAGAGGACCGATGACCAAGTTTGCGATTGGGGCATTGATATCAGCCATGCTGGCCGTTGCGCCGTGCGCTTCTGCTCAGGATCCCTCCACTGCAACGCTGAGCGACCTCGATTTCATGGCCGGCTGCTGGCGGGGTGACTTCGCCAACGGCGCCGCGCTGGAGGAGTTCTATACGCAACCCTCCGACAACCTGATCCTCGGGCTGTCACGGTTCATGCGCGGCAACCGCGCGGTGCAGCACGAGTTCAGCCGCATAACGGCGGACTCCCTAGGAATCACGCTGCTGCCGTTCCCGGGAGGAAAGCCGTCGGAGCACGGATTCCGCCTGACTAGCATCGATAGCGGGCGAGCCCTGTTCGAGGCACCTGAGCACGACTTCCCCAAGCGGATACGCTACTCGAAGGGCGCCGACGGCTCTCTGGCGGCTCGCATCGACGGTGGGGAGGGCGATTCGCGGGTCCAGGAGTGGCGGATGCGGCCGGTGAGCTGCCGACCGGAAGGACGGGACTCCGGCCAGGACGCGTCGCTGCCCATCTCCCCGCCTGACGAACTTGCGAGCGCAGTCGATCGCGCGCGCGCAACGTTGCGCACGCTGGCGGCGCGCGGAATGGGTATTTCGGTCGCCATGATCGGGAAATCAGGCACGATGTGGTCCGAGGCCTTCGGCTACGCGGACCTTCCGACCCGCCGGCCGGCTATACCGGAAACGCAGTTTCGCGTTTACAGCCTGGCCAAGCCGATGACGGCGGTAGCAGCGGCACGACTCATGGAAGGAGGGCGACTCGAACCGGCCGCTCCTGTTCAGCGCTACGTGCCGGCATTTCCGGAAAAGGGAGCCCCGATCACCTCGATGCAGCTGGCGTCCCATACCTCGGGAATCCGGCATTACGCGGGCGACGCCGAGGCGCGCAGCCAGCGACACTGTGAAAGCCTCGAGGATGCCATCGCGATATTCTCCGGCGATTCGCTCGTCCATCCGCCCGGGGAGCGGGAAACGTACTCGTCGTGGGGGTACGTCCTGCTCAGCGCGGTGGTGCAGAAGGTCGCCGGTAGACCGTTTCACGAAGCGATGGCGAATCTGATCTTCGAGCCGGCAGGCATGAGCGCCACCATGCTCGAGCGGCCGGGCCAGGACGCCGGTGACCGCACGAGCTTCTATCGTGAGGCCGGTAACGGCGGAACGAAACCGGAGGACACTGTCGATAACTCCTGCAAGTGGGGCGCTGGCGGGTTCGTCTCGACGGCCATGGACGTCGCGCGCTTTGGGCGGGCGATGATCGATGGGAGACTCATATCCGATCAGACGTTGCAGCTGTTCCTCGACGGTGAATCCGCCTACATGGCGCAGGGCGTTGGAGCGGGCGGCACGTCCTTCCTCATAGCCGACGCCGAGCACGGCGCGGCGATCGCCCTGCTGGGCAACGCCAGCGGAGAAACGATAGGTCCGGCGCTGCGCCAGGCAGCTCTCGATCTGCACCGGGCGGTCACCGCGCAGGCGAAGCCGCGGTGACCGGAGCGATTGCGCATGCCGGAGTCGCCGCTTGCGCGCGTTACATCGCGTCGTAGAATGACGTTATGAACGGGGACAGATGATGGACGCGTGGCAGAAGCATCTTTCTGCGTTCATCATGTTCTGGATGGAAGGCAGATTCATCTGCCTCGCGGCGGTACTCATCGCGCCGGCCATGATGTTCACCAGCGCCGACGCGGCGTCGCAGCTCCGCCTGCGGAGCGTCCCCTGTGACGCGGCGCTGCCGTCGCGGGCGCACTGCTACACACTGGACGTCCCCGAAGATCGAACCCGCCCGGCGCGAAAGTCGATTTCAATCGCTGTGGCCGTGCTTCCAGCCAGCCAGTCCCGCACACATGCCGAACCGCTGCTCGTGCTCCTCGGCGGTCCGGGTGCGGCGGCGAGCCATAGTTATGCGAACTACGCACGCGAACACGCGCTGGCGAACGGCACTCGCGACGTGATCTTCGCGGACCAGCGCGGTACCGGCCGCTCTGCGCCACTCGAGTGCAGCCACGGCACCGACGAGGATCTGCAGACGTACATGGATGCATTCATCCCGCTCGATGCCGGCCTACGGTGTGTCAACGCACTCGCGCCCTCTACCGACGTGACCCGCTACAGAACGGCGGACTTCGTCGCGGATCTCGAGGAACTGCGCACCGCGCTAGGCATCGAGCGGTGGAATCTGCACGGTTCGTCTTACGGAACGCGCGTCGCCCTGCAGTACATGGCGCGCCATCCGGCGCGCATACGAGCCGCCGTGCTGGTCGGCGTCGTTCCGCCAGAGTTCGTTATGCCGACATCGTTCCCGGCGGATGCGGATCGGGCGGTTGCGATGCTGCTCGCGGACTGCCGAAAGGACTTCGCATGCGACAGCGCATTTCCCCACCTTGCGCGACAGATGGATTCGATAGCCCGGCGTCTGGAACTCGCGCCGGCCATCGTGCAGGTGCGCCATCCCGTGACGGGTGCGGCAACCCCGGTGAGCTTCTCCCGCGGAGCGTTTGGCGAATCGGTGCGCGCGGCGCTGTATACGCCGAATGGCGCGCGCCTGCTTCCATTGAGCATTAGTGAAGCATATCGGGGCGACTACACAGCGCTGGCGTCGGCGCACCTGAGGCGCCAGCGCACCGCAGCGCGCCAGGGATGGGCCGGCTTGTACCTGGCCACGACCTGCCCCGAGGACATCGCTCGCGCCGATTCCGTCAAGACGTTCACGTTGAGCCACGGCACGCTGCTCGGGCCGCACCGGGCAAGAGTCCACTTCGCGGCGTGCAATGGCTGGCCGGCACCGGCGGCCGACGACACCTGGCCTGGCGAGACACGCATTCTGCCGCCGGTGCTCATGGTCGTTGGCGATCAGGATCCGGCCACACCTCCGAAGTGGGCCCGCCTCGCCCTGGAACGCATGGATGATGGACGCCTCATCATTGTTCCATTCGGCGGCCATGGTTTCGCCGGCCTGCTTGGCGCCGAGTGCCTCGGCGAGCTCGCGGTGGCATTCTATGACAGGGCCGAACCACAGTCGCTCGATGCGGGGTGCGTCGCCACAGTGCGGCGGCCACCATTTGCGCTCGAGCGCTGAGGCCTGGTTCGACTCAGTCCGCCCTGCGCAGCACGTAATGTCCGCCGCCACTGTCGATTCGCACCACGGCAGCAGGACCGGAGTCGTCGCTACGCTGAAAGGTGACGAGCTGCCCGCCGATAGCGAACGTCAACTCTTCCACCCACGCCAGCGGCACCGCATTGCCGTCGTTTATGGCCGCGGTCAGGCCGTTCCCGGTCGCTGTGACCTTGACGGTCATCGGCCGCCCGCGAGACGGACCAGTATAGGTGCCCGCCAGTTGCGATGCATCTCCCTCGAAGCTGCGCCTCTCGATAGGCACCGGGGGGAGCAGCACATCCACCATTTCCGTGGCGATGGCCGCCGGGGACAGATTGCCGGTGGTATTCACGAGCACCACCACGTAAAGGTCATGTTCGGGATAGTATCGGCTGTCGGACACGAACCCGAAAATCCCGCCACCGTGGTGGATGGCCGGGCGGCCGCGGGGATCCGGCGTTCGAGCGAGCCCCATCGCATAACGAACTGGAGTACCGTCCTCGAGCTTTCCGGGCGTTATCATCTCCTGGTACGACGCAGCCGGCAACACCTTGACTCCATGCAACGCGCGCAGCCACGTCACCATGTCACCGACGGTGGAGCATAGCGATCCCGCCGCGTAGGGCCAGGTATGATCGAGGTACGGCGCACCGGCCAGCCCGTCGCGCGAGAGAGTATAGCCGCGCGCACGCCTGGGCACGACGTCGCTGTTGGAGCAATAGCTCGAGCGGTCCATTCCCAACCTGGCAAACAGGTTCTTCTCCACGTACTCCTCGTAAGGCATCCCGCTCGCCTTCTCGACGATCAGGCCGAGGAGGAAATAGGCGGAGTTGTTGTAGATGAGCGCCTGGCCGGGAGCGAAGTCGAACGGCTCGGCCGCAAAACGCGCGACGAGGCTGTCCCGCGGCAGATCGCGCGTCATGATGTCGCGGAAGGACGCCATCTCGGTGTAGCCCTTGATCCCCGAGGTGTGATCCAGCAGCCGGCGAACGGGAATGCGGTGCCCCTGGGTGGGATAGTCAGGCAGGTATTTGGTGATGTCGGCGTCCAGATCGATCTTGCCCTGATCGCGAAGCTGGAGGATCGCCGCGGCGGTGAACTGCTTGGTGACCGAGCCGATCTCGAAGACGGCGTCGGTGGGCATCGGTATGTCCCAGGCCAGGTCCGCCTTGCCGTAGCCCTTCATGAGCAGCGTGTCCGCGCCCTGCACAACCGCCACCGCCAGCCCCGCCACCCGTCCCTCGACCACCGGCGAATGCGCAATCGAATCCATGAGGCGCACCTTTTCGACGCGGGCCATCTGGGCTTTGGCCGGCGTTGTTGCGAGCGCGCACAGAACCACGGGCAAGGCTGCAACGGCGGCAAGGGCGATCCGATGTGCGCGCGGGAATCGGTGAAGCTTCACGATGCGCCTCTTGGTTGAGCGGGGGAACGTCGCTTAATGTGCGGAAACCGGCCCGTTGGGCCAGGTGGTTACGTGACGGGATCCTGCGGTGATTTTCGCTTTGGATATTACGGCGGCTCGAGTCTCACGGTTTCGGTGCGGAAACAGGTGCCCGGACAACCGTTTCTCGCGTCCGAAGTGTCTCAGGGCGAACGCAGTTCCCACAACTCCGGATTGGTGATTCGACATGCGCGGCCGACTATACGATTTCGTCGATGATGTTCGCTACGCCCTTCGCGGACTCGTCCGCCGCCCGGGATTCACGGCCGTCGCAGTGCTCACGCTCGCCGTCGGCATAGGAGCAAACACCGCCATCTATTCAGCCGTCGACGCGCTGCTGCTTCGCTCGCTGCCCTTCCCCGAGCCGCAGCGGCTCATGGACATCGTTCAGTCCACGCCTGACGAAGGTACGGCACCCTGGTCCTATCCCAAGTATACGGTCTTTCGGGATGCTCAGCGCAGCTACGGCTCGCTCGCATTGCATTCGGCATCGCAGACGACGTTGTCGGGCGCCGAGCCCGAGCGTCTGGACATTGAAGAGGTCACCACCGGGTACTTGTCCACACTCGGAGTGCGCGTCGCGCGAGGACGGGATTTTCCCTCTGAGCTGGACGCGGCGCCAGGCGCGCGGCGCGTTGCCGTTATCAGTGACGCGCTCTGGCAGCGGCGGTTCAATGCCGATCCGGAAATCGTCGGGAAGACGCTGCTGCTCAACAACAATCCCTGGGAGATCGCCGGTGTTCTGCCCCCGGGATTTCGCGGTCTGTCGGGCAGGGCCGATGCACTGCTGAATCTCACCGCGCGCCCTGCAGACGCTCTGGACGGCCCTTGGTCGCTCCAGTTCTCATTGATCGGCCGGCTCCGCAACGGCGTGGAACCGGAACAGGCCGCAACCGAAGCCCGGCTCCTCGGTCCGCGCATCTATGAGGCGTACCCGATGGATGCGGGAACACTCACCACCAGCGCAGCCCCCCGCGAATGGACCGCCGAGGCACGCCAGCTCGACACGATCCGCGTAGCCGACGCGCTT
>CAZPCC010000417.1:0-18993 GCA_964584905.1 uncultured Gemmatimonadaceae bacterium
TATGCGTTAGGCGGCATGTGCGCGGGGGGATTGATTGCATTCGAGATGGCGCAGCAACTCATCGCTACCGGGGAGCGCGTCACTCTGCTGGCGCTTCTCGATACGAACGCGCGGAGTCCCTGGATGCCGGCCAGTGTCGCCGAGGACAGCGAGACGGCTGATGTTCTTGGCGGCATCGCCGAATGGGCCGCGGGCGCCGCCGAGCTCACGAGTGCTCAATGGAGGACGCTGCTTCGACTGAAGAGGCAGCTCATCGGCAGCAGACTTTCTCGCGCGATCGGCCACCGCGGCAACGGCGCGGACACCGCCTATCGAGTCGACGCACTTGCGGCCGCGCTCCGTCTGTCGGATCGCCACCGTCAGGTGGGTATGGCCCTGCGTGAAGCACTCCAGCGCTATGTGCCACAGCCATACGCCGGCCCAGCCGTCCTGTTCCGGCCCCGGATGCAACCGCACTTCGGCGTGGGCGATCGCGCGCGCGGTTGGGGCGCGCTCGTCAGGGGGGGCCTGACAATCTGCATGGTTCCCGGAAATCATCTGGCAATGCTCCAGGAGCCGCACGTGCAGGTGCTGGCGCGCGAGCTTGCCAGCCGGCTCGGCGGACACGAGCCGGCGACAGTTCAGGCGCTGCGCTGATTGCGCGATGCTCAACGCCCCGGAGCTCGTTCGCGGCGAGGTTCATGTGTGGCAAGGGGAGCTCGACGTCAGCTCCGAATCGCTCGAGCGGCTCGCGGCGACCCTCTCGCCTTCCGAGCATGACCGCGCAAACAGGTTTCGAGCGGCGGAGCATCGACGCCGATTCGTCGCCGGCCGGGGCATGCAGCGCGATGTGCTCGCTCGTTATGCGGGGGTGGCACCGGAGCGCCTGACGTTCGCCACCGGGCCGGCTGGCAAGCCGTCACTCGCGCCGAACCCGCGTAACGTGCGTTTCAATGCATCCAACGCTGGTGGGCTGGCCGTCGTTGCGGTAGCTGCAGGCCTGGAGGTCGGCATCGATATCGAGCCGCTCAGGCCCATACCCGATGCGCTTGACCTCGCACGCCGGTTCTTCTCACCCGCCGAGATCGAGGCCCTGACTGCGACACCGGTGCGAGAACACGATGCCGCCTTTCTCGTAGCCTGGACACGCAAGGAAGCCTACATAAAGGCGCTGGGAGGCGGACTCGGCGTAGGACTCGACTCGTTCACCGTTTCGATAGGCGCCGGCCAACCGGCGCGGCTACTCGACGACGGCTTGGGCCCGGCGACCGGGGACAGGTGGAGCCTGATGACGCTGACATGCGCCACCGGTTGGACGGGCGCGTTGGCGGTCGAAGGGGCGGTGGACAGCGTCCGGTACTTCGTCTGGCCACCGGTTGCTTGAGTCCAGACGACGCCGATACGACATAGGCGGCGTCATTCGGGAAAGGTGTCGCGATCTCGAGCGTCTGTAGCGGTGAGCCTGGGCGTGGCCTGAACGCGCTCTGTTGAACACCCTTCACCAACTGGGAGTCCCGGGATTGCGGTTGCCCTCCGTGTGTTATAGGTTCGCCTAAGTTTTGATTTCGCTCGACCTACACATCAATGCTGGCGGTGCTCATGAGAACCGCGCTTTTCGCTCTCGCGCTTCCCGCCGCTGTAGCCGCAACGCCCGCCTTCGCCGACGAGATTCCGTACTTCGCCCGGAAATACGGCGTCAGCTGCGCCCAGTGCCACGTCGCGCCGCCAAAGCTGAACGCGTATGGCGAGGCGTTCATCGCCCGCGGCTATCAGATGCCGGGGCTCATACCGAGCCGCACCTGGCCCTTCGCTCTGTGGGTGAGCGGCCGGTCGGAATCGCTCCCGGTTCCCGACGACGTCGCCGACAACCTCAGGGCTTACATGAATCGCGTCGAGCTCATCTCGGGCGGACAGGTGATCGCGCCCTGGCTCTCCTATTTCGTCGAGTGGCGTCCGGTGAGTCAGGAAGCACGAAGCAATGGCACGCTCCGGGATCGATCGGGCCGGTTCGAAGATCTGTTCGTAACGGCATCGACCGGTCGCGCCGAGGTGTCGTTAGGCCAGTTCCGGCAGATCGCGCAGGTGGACGTGTCGCGACGCCTGGGCCTGAGCGAGCCGCTGGTGCTCTCCGCCTCGTTGTCCGGAACAGGCGGGGGTACCGGTCGAGAGCGATCGCTTCGCGCGTTCTCGCCAGCGGGGCGGTCGCCCGCGATGCGAGTAACCTGGAATCAACCCCTCGAGAGCGGCTGGCGCTGGACGACAGCAGTGGGGCTGCCGATATCGGGAGAGTTCTCCATCCCACTTAACGACGAGGCGCGCGTCGAGGCAAGCAACGAAGTCGAAATGCGCGCCAAGGGGGTGGTCGTGGAGTCGTTCATTCGCCGCGGCCTGGCGTCGTTCGGCGGCCATCTCTTCTACGACAAGTCGAACCGCTACCTGGCGCACGCTATCACGACGGGCACGCGAGCCGACGTGCATTGGACGGCGATGGCCGGCGCGGCGAAAAGCGGGAGCATACTGGCTGGTCGCTGGTCATTGGAGGCCGAGTACCTGCCCACCTCCTATCTCGGCATCGGGGGACGTGTGGAAGATCGTGCGGCAGATGCCGCGAAGCTCGCCGTGGTGCCATATGTCAATGCGCATTTCCCCGGGACCCGCTACACGATTCGGCTGACCGTAGAGCGGCGGGTGCAGCGTGACGGCCGGGCGACATTAATCGAGGTGGGGACGGTGTTTTGAGCGCCGGCGCGAGCGATGTTGATGCACTGGGGCGAAACGATCCTCCCACTTCAAATCGGCGCGAAGTAGGAGACACGTGTTATTCGCCATCGGTGGTGATGAGTGTCTTCGACGTTCACGGAGAGTGATGCCGCAGGTCTATATCCGTCCCGAGCTCCTCTACGGTTGGCACGCCCAATCGCTGCTCATCGCCAGCAACCGGGGCGACTGTAGCGACGAGCAGACGCTCTCGGGCTTCTATTTCCGCGAGACGCGCTACCTCCGTACGCTGCGCCTGACGCTGAACGGCGAGTCGCCATGGCTGGCGCAGGCGGCTGCCGAAAATCCGGCGATGCTTCACTTCGATTACGTGTACCCGGAGATGCGGACATTCGGCGGCGGCGGGAGCGGCCAGTCCGGCGACACCATCGAGACCGACGAGCATGGCATTCCCTACCGTGCGCTCGACATCCGGGTCCGCTACGAGGTCGCCATCGCCGGGCTGCATGTGTCGCTCGAGATGACCAACCGCTCGCAGCAGACGGTCAGCGTCGACCTCGGCTGGACGCTCGACGCCGACTTTGCGGACATCCAGGAAGCCCAGGGTGGCAAGCGACAGCAGGAAGCGAATGTCGCGCGCGATGGCGATGCGTGCCTGCTCCACTTTCGGTACGAGCACCCGGACATCCCGTATCAGACGTGCGTTTCAGCCAGTGGGGACGGTGACTGGCGCGTGACCCCCGTTGGGGTTGCCACGCAGCTCACGCTTGCCACGCAGCAGACGGCCGTACTCACGCTGCTCGTCGAGCCGCGCGACTACGAGGATGTCTACGAGCCCGCAGCCGTCGCGGCTCGCGATCATGTGTGGCGCGCGTGGCGTGACGGCTTCACCCGGGTGGAGGCTCCCGGAAGCGCGCTGACGGAGGCGATTCTCGCGCAGAACCTTCGCGACTTCGCATCGTTCCCCCTGCTTCAGGGGCCGCCTGACGAGTGGCTCGCCATGCAGGCCGGGATGCCTGTCTATCCCGGACTCTTCGGTCGCGATACGATCACCGCCGGGTGGCAGGCCGCGATGATCGACCGCGGTCAGGTGCTCGATGCAACCCTCGCCGTACTCGGGCGGCACCAGAGCAACCGCACCGATCACCGGCACGACGAAGAGCCCGGCCGAATTCCCTTCCAGATGCGCCGCGGCCCGCTCGCCCGGCTCGGGGTCAATCCGTTCGCCGCCTACTACGGCGACTTCGCGAGCCCGCTGATGTTCGTCGTCTCCCTCGCCAACCTGTACTCATGGACTGGCGAGAAGGCCTGCCTCGAGCGCCACTGGGATGTCGCCCGCCGTGTCCTCGATTGGGCGCGCGAGTATGGCGACATGGACGGCGACGGATACCTCGAGTATCGCACGCGCTCGCCCGATGGCCCCAAGAATCAGGGGTGGAAGGATTCCGGCAATGCCATCATCTACGAGGACGGCTCACCCGTGCCTGCACCGCTCGGCACCTGCGAGCTCCAGGGCTACTGGTATGCCGCACAGCAGCTCTTCGCAGTTCTGAGCTGGGTCATGGGAGCGCGGGACGATGCGAAGGCGTACTGGCAGTCCGCCGCCGACTTGAAGAAGCGATTCAATCGCGACTGGTGGGTCGAGGCCGAGCAATGCGTCGCGCTCGCGATGGACCCGGAGAAGCAAGTCGTTATGGCAGTGACGTCCAACGCCGGCCACTGCATCGCCGCCGGGATTGTAAACGACGAGCACCTGCCGCGGCTGGTTGGGCGTCTGTTCGCGCCCGACATGTTCAGCGGATGGGGGATTCGCACGCTCTCGACAACGCACACGTCCTACAACCCGATCAGCTACCACCTCGGATCGGTATGGGCTGTCGAGAACGCGACGACGGCATTCGGACTCCGGCGCTTCGGCTTCGATACGCGTGCCGTGGAGCTGACAAGAGCGCTTCTCGACCTGGCGGCATTGTATCCGGATTATCGCATCCCGGAGTGCGTCGGCGGCTACGCGCGAGGCGAGCGTTCGTTTCCGGGAGCCTATCCGCGCGCCAACACGCCGCAGCTCTGGAACGCCAGCGGTTTCAGCCTTCTCGTGCAGTCACTGCTCGGGCTCCAGCCGGTCGCGCCGCTGGATCTTCTCGTCGTGGACCCTGTGCTTCCGACCTGGTTGCCGGAGCTGATCCTGCACGATCTCCGGCTCGGCGGCGCGACCGCGACCATCCGCTTCTGGCGCGGTGACGACGGCGATTCCCATGCCGAGGTGCTGCATCAGCGCGGAACGCTGCACCTGGCGAAGCAGCAGCCTCTGGAATCTCTTGCCGCGGGCGCTCGCGACCGGCTCGGAGCCTTTATCGACGGCGTTTGGCACAGATGATCCATCAATTCCTGTCCGATGGATTCTTCGAGGAGGCTGACTGATGGACGTAACGCTGAAGCCGATCGACGAGCAGGTAATGGTGATCACCGGCGCGTCCAGCGGCATCGGGCTCGTCACGGCGAAGATGGCGGCCCGCCACGGCGCGTCCGTGGTCCTCGCCGCACGCAATGAGAGCGATCTCGAGCAAGCCGTGAACGAGATACGCGCCGAAGGGGGTCGCGCCGTGCTCCTCGCCGGAGACGTTGCCGATGCTGCGTATGTGGAGCGCATTGCCGACACCGCCGTGCGCGAGTTCGGGCACATCGATACGTGGGTCAACAACGCTGCGGTGGCGGTGTACGGGCGGATTATGGAGGTGGATCTCGACGACATGCGCCGCCAGTTCGACGTGAACTACTGGGGGCAGGTCCATGGCAGCCGTACCGCCGTTCCGCATCTCAGGCGGAGCGGAGGCGCGCTCATCAACGTGGCGAGCGCGCTCGCCGACCGCGCGATCCCGCTACAGGGGAACTACTGCGCAGCCAAGCACGCGCTCAAGGCGTTCACGGATTCGCTCCGCATGGAGCTCGAGGAGGAAGGTGCGCCGATCTCGGTGACGCTCGTCAAGCCCGGCTCGATCGACACTCCATTCTTCGAAAAGGCGAAGACCTACCTCGGTGTCGAACCGCAGCCGGTACCGCCTGTGTACGCACCCGAGGTGGTGGCCGAGGCGATTCTGCACTGCGCGCAGCATCCGACCCGCGACATCATCACCGGTGGGATGGGGAAAATGCTCAGCATCGCGAATGGCTTTCCACGGCTCGCCGACAAGTACATGGAGAAGACGACGTTCGAGTCGCAGAAGACCGATGTGCCGGTCGGCGATCGCCCGAACAATCTGTATGCGCCGGTGGCGCACGATGGCGGCGAACGCGGGAGCAACTGGACCGGCCGCACGAAGAGCACGAGTCTCTATACGACGGCTGCGCTCCATCCCGGCATGACCGCCGTGGCGGCAGCGGTGGGCGTGGGCCTCATCGCCGCGACAGTCCTCGGCCGCCGCGCGGCAGCCAGAGCGGATGGGAGCATGGACCATGGCATGGGTGGCGCGCCCGGCGACCGGCTCGAGCGCTCCGCGCTCCCCGAAGGAGTATCGTCGGCGACGCGACCATCGGCCGAGGACGCCGCCGCGATGCCCAGCCCCGAGGAACTGTCGATGCCGTGACGACGCCCGGAGGGCCGATTCGATCGGCTAGAAAGATGGCGAATGAGCCCGCCTTCGCGCGCGGCGGATATGTCGCCGGCTGCACCCCAAGACCGACGACTGTCGACCCCGGAAAACCCTGCCTCTCCCGAATCGCAAGGGACCCGCGAGTTCACCCGCGAGTCCCCTCCGCACACGGAAAGGCCAACACGACTAAGTCATTGTCCGGCTTCAGTGGCCAGGGACGGAATCGAACCGCCGACACGCGGATTTTCAGTCCGCTGCTCTACCAACTGAGCTACCTGGCCGCGCTCCTGCTGAGCGCGGAAAGATAGCGCCACCGTACGGACGGGAATACCCCCGCCCACCTGCCGTAATCGGTCGCTCGGACCTCCGTGCGGCTCCAGGCCACACCGTCGTCGTCAGCCGCCCCCGCTGAAAGTATCGCACGCATCCGGATTGCCACTTTCCAACCCGCGGCGGAACCACTGCACCCTCTGCGCTGCACTACCGTGCGTGAACGTTTCCGGCCGAACGCGGCCCTCGGTCTCGGCCTGGATGCGGTCGTCGCCGATGGCGCTGGCGGCACCTAACGCCTCTTCCACGTCGCCGCTCTCGAGCAGGTCGCGCCTCGCCGTCGTGTTACCCCAGACGCCGGCGTAGCAATCGGCCTGGAGTTCCATCGCTACCGACAACGCATTCGCCTGACGGGGGTTGTTTTGCTGCTCGGCGCGCACGCGATCGGCCGTTCCCGCCTGGTGCTGCACGTGATGACCAATTTCGTGCGCTATCACGTACGCCTGAGCGAAATCGCCCGGCGCCTCGAACCGCCGGTCCAGTTCATTGAAGAACGCGAGATCTAGATAAATGGTCTCGTCGAGCGGACAGTAGAATGGTCCCATGCCCGACTGACCCACCCCGCACTGGGATTGCACCGCGTCACGGAAGAGCACCAGCCGGGCGTCACGATAGCTGCCACCGGCCTGCGCGAAGATTCGTCCCCAGTTCTCCTGGGCGTCGTCCAGAACGAAGGAGACGAACTCCACGGTTTTCTCCTCGGCCGCCGAGTCCGCCGGCGTGAGTGCTCCGTTCCCCGTCCCCGTAGTAAGCGCCGCTCCCCCGTCGTCGAGCAGATTTCGGCCCGTCAACAGGCTGAGTACCAGCAGTATCACGATGCCTCCGGCACCCAACTTCATGGCGCCGCCACCACGCCCACGGCGGTCTTCCAGGTTACTGCTCCGGCCCCGCGGCTGCCAACGCATGGAATCGCTCCGGGAGCCCACGGGCTCCGTCTGAGTGAATGCTCGAGATCTTCTCCGCCGAATCTGGCAAACGGCGGGCCTGACCTTCTGGCGGGGGGATCGGGAAATCCTGCTACCGGCCAGGAGGCTTCCCAATACAAGTCGAGTCCGGCAGACTCGCACGACATATGCGGCGAAATTCGCCTATAACGACGTCCTCATGCAGAAGGAGCGGATCATGCGCACCCTCACCACTGTTGCGCTCGCGGCGATCGTCGGCCTCGCCGCATGCGCCCAGCGCCCGATAGCTGTGGACACCGGTACGATCGAGGTACTGAGTTGGCGCGGTTCGCTTTCGCGCCCCGCGACCGCGGACAGCACTGCCGCACCGATGAACATCGTTGGATCGGCAACGCTGCGGCCGGCAAGCAATCCGTCGGAATCGGAGACGACGGTGATGGTGGCCAACGCCACGCCGAACGCCACGCTTCCGTGGCACATTCACGCCGGCAGCTGCGGGAGCGGCGGCGGAATTGTCGGACCGGCGGCCGCCTACAAGCCGCTGGCAGTGGCGGCGGACGGAACAGCGGAGGTCACCGTGAGACTGCCGTTCTCGACACCGACGCAGGGAGAGTTCCACGTCAACGTACACAAGTCGCCCTCCGAAATGGGGGTGATCGTCGCGTGCGGACGACTTTCAATGCGTGCGATCCCGTGATGGCGGGACTCGCTCCGCAAATACTAAGATGCGTCCGCTCAATGACCGGGCGGGTGCCGACCGCTCCTTGAACGAAGCTTGGCACAGTGCGTGCTCTACCTCGCGGGTGTGGTTGAGGTGTGGGGAGTCCCTCACGATGCGGCAGCATCGGGGATGGGATGCACCAGGGGAGTGTAGCGAGGGAGAGAGCCGGCGAGCCGTGGTCCATCCACGGCTCGTCGTGCATCGTATCCTGTTACCTGGGCGATGCATAACCAGCAGGGCGCACAAGTCGATGCTGCCGTAGATTGACATCATGAACCACACACCGCGTCGTCGAATGCGCGCTGCCGTACTCGGCATATACGCGGCGGTCGGTATCGCGTGCGCCGGCGCGGCACTCCCACCGGAGACATCACGCTCCGCCACTCCCGCCGGAAGCTCCAGCGGCCGCCGGGCGATCCTCGTCAGCTTCGATTCGTTCAGCGAACGACGGATGATGCAGTCGCTGCCCGCCGAATCGGTTCCGGCCATTCGAGCGCTCTTCGGCAACGGCGCGTGCGCCGCGTACGCACGGCCGGCTTTTCCCAGCCTGACGGCGCCGGGACACGCCAGCTTGTGGACCGGTGCATACGGAGACGTCTCCGGAATTGCCGGTAACGACCAGCCGCGGCTGCCACTCGATGAGCACACGCTCCTCGAGAGCATTTCAGGATTTGCGTTCGCGGCGCTGCGCGCCGAGCCGCTGTGGCTGACCGCGGGACGTGCCGGGGTGTCGGTCGTTGGGCATCACGTCACGCAGGCGCCCGGCCCGCCGGGATATCCGTCCGTTTACGGCACGCCTGACGATTCTCTGCTGGCACTCCGCGAAGGGGCCGCGCGCGACATACGGCTTCCAGCCATCGCGCTGCTCAACGGCTACAATCGCAGATTGGCCGGCGACACGATTCTCACCGAGCGGGCTGCTCCGCCGCGCCTTGCGAGCGGCTGGCGCAATCTCGAGGCGCTGGCGAGTGGAGTGCCGCCTCTCGAGATCGCCTGGCTGGCTGGCGCAGACTCGATCTTTGCGGTGCTCCACGGCGAGCGCATCTACGATCGAATAACAGTTGCCAGGATCCGCGATGCCGAACGCTCCGTGACGGCGCCGGCGGCCGGCCCCGACACCACCGCACTGGCAGGGAGGCCGCTGGCGCGATTCTACAGCGCGCCAATCGCGCTGCCTGTCGACGACGGCGTGGCGCACCTGGTGGTGCGCTTGTTCTCGCTCTCCACCGACGGTTCGCGATTCGAGCTGTTCATGCCCGAGGTCAACGTCGTTCAGGCAAACCGGCCGGATGTCGCCGCCGCATATGGATCGGCGGTGGGCGGGTGGGTGGGGAACGCGGCCCCTTCGCTGCTGCGTCGCGGTGGCTTTGGCCGTCGCCTGACGAACGGCGGTACCGGCGGCGCAGAGACACGGTGGCTCGACGCGGCCGAGTACCTGACGCGGCAGTTCATGCGAGGAGCGGAGTGGGCATGGCATGATCGTGGCGCCACTCTGCTGCTCGACTACTTTCCGTTAGGCGACGAAGCCGATCACACGTTCTATGGTGACGTCGCGCCCGAGGCTCCAGGGTGGCCAGAATACGACCGGGAAGCGATTGCCCGGGTCCGGGTCCGCGCGTGGGAGCTGGTCGATAGGCGGCTCGGTGCGCTGCAGGCACTCGTCGACGGTGACTCGTCGGCGATTCTGGTGGTGTCAGGTGACCACGGCATGCGCCCGACCTGGCGGCTGTTCCGGCCGAACGTTGCGCTGGCCGAGGCCGGCCTTCTCTCCCGCGGCGCCAACGGCCAGCCCGATCTGGCGCGTACGCGGGTGCTGACGCCTAACGGTTATTTCATCAACATCAACACCGTGGACCACCGCGGCGGGATCGTTCCGCTCGATTCCGTTGCCGCCATCCGGGCCGCTACCGAACGCGTGCTTCTTGCAGTGCGCGATGAGAATGGCGAGCCGGTCGTCACCGGGGTGTGGAACGCCGAAGAGATCGATACGCTGGGCGCCGGGGGCCCGGCGGGAGGCGATCTGTACTTCGAGTTGGCGCCGGGGTATCGGTCGACGCGCGCCGCTACCGGTGCGGTGACGGAAGCGGCATCACTCGATGCGGGCCACGGATTCATCTCCACGTCTCCGGACATGCACACCGTGCTCTGCGCGTACGGGGCTCGAGTGACCCCGCGCCGCGGCGGGCCGGCTCGAACAATCGATGCCGCGCCGACGATCAGCGAATGGCTGGGCATGCCGGCGCCGCGCGATACACGAGGCCGTTCACGCCTTGGCGAACTGCTTGGTCGCAGTGCATTGCAAGCGCCTTCGTTTGACACGCTTGCTTCCGTGGTAAACGTAGGTCACCGCGGCGCCTCGGGGCGCGCCCCCGAGCACACCTTCGCCGCGTACGACCTCGCCCTTTCACTGGGCGCCGATTACATCGAGCAGGACCTCCAGCTCACCAAGGATGGAATTCTCGTCGCCCTCCACGATCCGACCCTCGACCGGACGGCGCGCGGGTCCGCGGCGAACTGCAGCGGGCTCGTGATCGAGAAAAGCCTTGCCCAGATAAAAACGTGCGATGTCGGCCGGTGGTTCAACGAACGCTTCCCGGAGTACGCCCGACCTGAATACGAGGGACTCACGATCCCGACGCTCGACGAAGTGTTTCAGCGTTATGGGCACCGGGCCCGCTACTACATCGAGACGAAGAACCCGGACCAGGCGCCAGGGATGGAGGAGGCGCTGCTCCGGCTCATGACGAAGTACGACCTCCGCAACGCGGCGGAGGAACCGCCCCGCGTGCTGATCCAGTCGTTCAGCGCGGCAAGCCTTCGGAGGATTCGCACCCTTGATGCCGAGCTCCCACTCATCCAGCTCTTCCCTGACGCCGACAGCGCCACCATCCACGGCGCGCTCGACCTCATTCGCGATTACGCCGTTGGAATCGGACCGGCGAAAGCTTCGGTCGACCGGGCACTCGTGGAGGCGGCGCACGCACGCTGTCTCGTCGTGCACCCGTACACCGTGAACGAGCTGGCGGAGATGAGGGCACTGGTGGCGTTGGGCGTGGATGGAATGTTCACCAACTTCCCCGAGCGTCTCGAGCAGTTGACCGGGGACTCGTCAGGGCAGCTGCCAGTCGCGTGGCCGAGGAAGTGTCTGCCTCTGCCGCCTAGTCGTTAGGATCCCTGCCGCGATCCGTGGATGGCCGAGACTACCGACTTGATTCCGCCACGCACGTTGAAATCGCCCACCACCTCCATGTACCGCGGCGACGCCGCGGCCACTAGATCGTCGAGTATCTGGTTCGTCGCGCGCTCGTAGAAAATGCCGTCGTTGCGGAAGCTCCAGAGGTAGAGCTTGAAGCTCTTGAGCTCGAGGCAGCGGGCCGCCGGTACGTATGTTATGCGAATGGTGCCGAAGTCCGGCGCACCGCCTTGCAGCAACGCCAGTTCCGCGGCATCGGTCTCGATCCCCCCAACGGGACAGAGCGAGGTGAATTCCGCGCACTCCATCCGGATTTCGTACAGGCGATCCGGATATGGATTGGGAAAGGTTTCGAGCAGCTCTGGTCGTGGCATGCCGAGAAGAATGTTCGAGCCGGCGCACGAAGGCAACGCGCGGCAAGAGAATGATGGGTAGTGTCGGACAACCTGGTGCAATCCCTATCCGCGGGGGATTCTCGGACGCAACGTTTTGCGCCGAACCGCGCCCGTACGCTTGCTCGCGGCTAATCCGCCGTCCGCTGCCGCACTGCGACCAGCATTAGCCCACGCGCCACCTCCGCCGCGCTCCACGCAAGGCCAAACGCAAAGCCAAGCGTCACCAGTACGATCGCAGCGCCAGGCACACCAGCCAGCCCGCCCATCCGCTCCGCTACCATCAATACGGGAGCGCGAAACGCGGCAAGAACGAGCATACCAGCCCATGCCGATGAAGCAGCAATACCCGCTTCAACAGGCGCTCGGCGCTCCTCGCGCCGCCAGGCACCCCACAGGAATGAGATCAGCGGCACACCCGTCCAGCCGACTGCCCACGTCGCGAGCGCGAGCACTATCATCAGCGACAGAATGCGAACCGGTGTGCTCATGGCGTCAGCGGAACAAGCGTAAGGCGGGAGCGAACCTGCGCTGCGGTGAGAGCCTCCGGCGCCGCCGGTATGCGAAGGGTGTCAAGAGTGCCTGCACTCCACCGCTCGACCCGGTCCTTGTACCTGCTGCTCACCGGGTTGCCTGACTGACCACCAGGGTATATCCCCCATGCCGTTATTTGCGGTCCAAGCTCGACAACCATGCGCCAGCTCGGTCCAAAGCCCCCCGATCCCGACAGCGGGCTGAGTGTGGACGGACCGCCCTGCACAGGAACCTCGCGAGCCGACCATGCGGGTATCTGCAGCATGTGCAGGATGTTGGCATTCCGTATTCCGCTCCAGCGCCATCCCCCTGCATCCGGCTCGCCATGCTCGCGCAGAGCGCGCCCGAGCGCTGCCGTCAGGCTTGCTGACACGATGTCACCGCGACGCTCGACCGCGGGCGTGTCGCGACGATCCCACCAGGGGCTGGTCGAGTCGCGAAGTACCTTGAGAAGCGCCATGTCTCCGGGCATCCCACCGCGAAATGGACCCTCGCCAGGTCCGGTCAGTTCATCCCAAGTACGCACTGCCAGCTCCTGCATTGCATATTCGAACAGGATCGCCCGTTCATCGTCCTGCTCATACGTCCGCGGCCACTCGGCGAGCAGCGCCGCCGCCCGCCTGACCGAATCGGATGTGGAGCCGGAGATACTCTCGAGCAGCAGGGGCAGGAACGCATCCGCCCGGGGACTTCCCGGGTCCGTCTGGAAGCGGGCCATGTCGTCAGGCGTGACCGCCGAATCGGCGCGCAGAAGGGCGTTGATGCGCATTGCACGCCACGGAGCGTACCAGTCCGCTCCGAGGTAGCGGCTGTTCATTGCGGGGTCGAGCGGCTGCTGATTGGCCGAGGCGAGAAACCCCTGCGGCGGATTCACCGACTGAGGATAGGCATCGGTCCGCCAGTACCCCGTCCAGTCGGAAAGCGAGGTCGTGCCGTCGTGCAACTCGGCGCCGCTGCCGTCGTCAGGTCGCAGCGGAAACCATCCCGTCGATCTGATTCCAATGTTTCCGGCACGGTCGGCGACCAACATGTTCTGCGGAGGTGCTCGATAGGCAGACATCGCATCCATCCACCCGGCTACCGTCCAGGTCCGCGCCGCCGCGAGGAAACGCTCTGTTTCGACCACCGGCTCGAGCACCGTCCATCGCATCGAGAGCCAGCGGCCGTCGATTCTGCGCAGAGGACCGCGATGTGTCGATCGCAGAGTGTCGGTCGCCAGCACTTCGCCATCACGGTCACGGTACGACTCGATGCGGATCGACAGGGGGCGTAACTCGCCATCGATCCAATACTCCGTCGGCGCCGACGGATCGTTTACCGTCTCCACCCAGTAGTCCAGGACATCGGCGTCGGTATTGGTGAACGTCCACGCCACATCGCGGTTGAACCCGATCACGATCGCCGGAGCACCGGGAATCGTGACGCCATAGACATCGAGTCGGCCCGGCACGACGAGGTGTGCCTCGTACCAGATGGATGGCAGCGACAGCTCGAGGTGCGGGTCGCCGGCGAGCAGAGCGTGGCCAGCGGCGGTTCGACGAGGAGAAACCGCCCAGTTGTTGCTTCCTAACGCGTCACCGGGGGGCTCGGTTTCGATGCCCGACAGAGTGCGGAAGGGTGGAATCGCCATGGCGGCGAGCCACGCCGAGGAATCCGGCGCACCGGGAGGCGGCAACGTCGGCAGCAGCATTCTGGGCGCCGAGGCACCGTTAGGTTGGATCGGCTCCTGGATTGGGCTCTCCGATGGATACAGTGCGGCGGCCGCCGCAGCGCCGACGCGGCCGGCAGCACGCGTTCTTCGCAGCTCGGCACTGCTGAGTGCAAGCATGTAGCCCATGCGGTTGAACAGGTGCACCGAATTGATGGGCTCCCACCGCAGCGGCGCCGTGCCCAGGATTCGATATTCCATCGGATACTGGTCCGGCGACAGGCTCTCCCGATAGGCGTTCACCCCGTCGGAGTAGGCGACGACCATCTGATGCGCTTCCGATTCCGTGTCCACGGCCGCCCATTTGCGTGCCGCTGCTTCTGGAAGGCCGAGCTCGCGAGTTTCCTTATCGGCGCCTAGCGCCAGCGGACCGAGGAGCTCGGTGAGCGTGCCTGCCGCCGCACGCGTTTGCAGCTCGAGCTGGAACAGACGATCACGGGCGACTACGTATCCGAGCGCTCGATAGGCGTCGGCTTCGCTCCCCGCAAAAATGTGAGGCACGTCCCGATCATCGTAGACGACCCTCACCGGCGCGCGGAGCCCGGGCACCGACGACGACGCCGAGTCGGGAAGCTCGGCATTATTGGCCACCGCCCACACGCCACCGACCGGCTCGAGAAGCGACCCCCATCCGGGTAGCCCGGCCACTCCACGCGCTCCCACAAAGCAGAGTCCGCCGAGCACGAGCAATGCAGCCACGAACCGTGGGATTGACGACATTTGGCGAACGATAGGGTGCGGTAAAGGTCAGCGGTCGGAGACTCGAGAGTGTAGCACGCGGCGACACCGATGGTAAAGGGAGCGGAATGCAAACCCCACTCCCTCCTTGCTGCCTCCCCCCTTGGGCGCCACTATTGCCCGATGGTGCTCGCGGCGCGACGGAGGCCACCCGCTCGGACTATCCTCCTGGACCGTGCGCTGGAGACGCTGCCGGTCTTCCGGTTGAGCGATTCGGCGTCCGATGATGCATGCATATCCTTCGCTCCGGCCGAAGGACGCCGCTGGCGAGTAATACCCAATCCCGGAGATCGCCTGCCCGGAACATTTGACCAGGATGTGTATGTCGAGCTGTGGCACAGATTTACGGAGTCAGGGTGCCCTTCGGACGGCGTGTTGCGCTTCACTTTGCACGCCTTTCTGCGCTCCATGGGGCGCCGGGTCGACGGACGAACCTATGAGCAGCTCCGCACCTCGCTCGCCCGTCTTCGCCACACCAGGCTCGAGAGCGCTGGAGCCTACTTTGACGCGTCGGCCGGGGCATTCGTGGACGGTCACGTTTCGATGTTATCATCCATTTCGATAGATCGGCGGCGGCGAGCCGAGCGCGACCAACTGCAGCTCTTTCCAGCGCTTAACGCGGCCGAGCCCGGCGTGGCACAGGTAACACTGTCAGCGGCGGCAAGGGCAAACGTTCTTGCCGGCCACGCGATCATGCTTTCGGCGCCGCTCTATGGAACGCTCACGTCGCCAGTGGCGCGGCGGCTGTACCGCCTGCTCGAGGTGGCCCGCGAGGAGGGGAGTGTAACTTGGCGTGTGGGACTCGAGCAGCTCGCCGAGCAGCTGCCGCTGGCGCAGCGCTATCCGTCGCACCTTCAGCGCGTGCTCCAGCCTGCACATGAGATGCTGATTGGAGCTGGATTGCTGCGCGACGTGCAGCTGAGGCAGCAGGCGCGAAACTGGGTTGTGGACTACGTTCTTGCGTCCCGGACACGAACCGTGGCATAGAGTTCGATAGCGAAATGGAGGGAACAGCGCGGTTCTTGCGACGAAGCACCAGATCACTTCAGGAGAGGAGCTAATGCCGACCAAGCTCGAGAAGACTGTCAAGCGCGAGATAGACATCGACGGTCAGCCGTTCACCGTGGCTATTTCGCCCGAAGGGCTCAAGATCACGCAGAAAGGCTTTCGGAAGGGGCAGGAAGTCTCCTGGAAGTCGCTGCTCGAGAGCTCTCGCGGAGATGGCGCCACCACGACGAGTTCAGCCAATCAGGGCATGTCCTCCCTTGGCGAGGGTGGAACCGGCGGGAGCGGTCACGATTCCGGATTTCGCTGAGGAACACAGCGCGCCACGCGCGCGTATTGAATAAGGAAGCCACGGCGGCTTGCCGGTCTCGCGCGCGCCATGCGGGGGCGTAGCGTGCATGGGGCCAGAGTCGACGCAGAAATCCGTACAGTCCTTTCTTCAGAGCGCCACATGCCTAACTTGAGACGCATCGCGTTAGCCGCCGCCGTTGCCCTGCCCATCTTCGCCGGCGGATTCGTACTGCAGGATCGCCGAACAGCCGAGAACGCACGGTTGTTCGACCAGGTGCTCTCGCTGGTATCCGAACGGTTCGTCGACACAGTCGACACGTCGGCCCTTTTCGAGAAGGCCGCCCGCGGGCTCGTGTCGGAGCTCGATGATCCATACTCCGAGCTCTTCACTCCGAGACAATCGGAGCGTTTCTCCAGCTCGTCGACGGGACGGTACGGCGGTATCGGCATGCAGATCGAGCAGCAGCAGGACAACATCGTGGTAGTGCGGGTATTTCCGAACACCCCGGCTGAGCGAGCTGGAGTCGTCGAAGGCGACCGCATCATCGGCGTCGACACGGCCTCGACCCGCGGCTGGAGCACGAGCGAGGTTTCGGAGGCGCTTACGGGTCCGCCAGGCACCAAGATCGGGGCGCGCTTCTCTCGTCCCGGAGTTCCTGAGCCGATCGAGCATCGCTTCACCCGCGCCCTCATTCACGTACCTGCGGTGCCTTATTCACTACTGCTCGGCGGCGATGTCGGATACGTGCCACTCCAGACGTTCAACGAGACCGCATCCGAGGAATTGACCCAGGCGGTCGAACGGCTGCGGAAGGAGGGAGCGCAGTCCTTCATTCTCGACCTTCGCAACAATCCGGGCGGAATCCTCGACCAGGCGCTCTCCGTAAGCGATCTGTTCCTGAGGGAAGGACAGGAGATCGCCGCGGTGCGGGCGCGCCACGGAAAGGAGCAGCGTTTCGTAGCGCAGCAGCGGTTCCGAATCACCGATCTGCCGATGATCGTACTCGTGAATGGGTATTCGGCATCGGCTTCGGAGATCGTCTCTGGGTCCCTGCAGGACCACGATCGGGCGCTCATCGTCGGCACGACCAGCTTCGGCAAGGGACTCGTGCAGTCGGTGTTCCCGCTGGAGGGCGGCTACTCGCTCAAGCTGACCACCGCAAAGTGGTTCACGCCGAGCGGCCGTTCGATTCAGAAAGACCGCAAGCCGGCGAGCGAGGGTGTTCAGGTTGGCGGACCGGGGGCGGCAGAGGAGGACCTTCCCGACTCGCTGGAAAGCGAGGCAGTGAAGAAGGACCGCCCGATGTTCCGGTCCGACGCCGGGCGTCCGATCTACGGCGGCGGCGGGATTACCCCGGACGTGATAGTTCCCGAGGACACGATTCCAACGGCAGAGCAGGAGCTGGCGCGCGCCCTGGCCCCCCGTGCGGGAGTGGTCCGCGCCAACCTGTACGATCTGGCTATTCAACTGCGCGGCGAAATGCCCCGTGCCCTGACCGCGAAACCGGAATGGCGGCAGACGCTATATCAGCGGCTCCTGGAGGACTCCGTCAAGATCGACCGTCAGCAATGGGAGGCCGCTGCGCCGCTCGTGGATCGCTGGATCGTGCAGCAGGGCGTGCGTCAGGCATACGGCGACTCGACGTTGCGGAGGCTGAGTGTCGACGAGGATCCGCAGCTCAGCAGGGCGCTGGAGCTGTTACGGAACGGCCGCACCCAGGATGATCTGTTCGCACTTGCGCAGCGCCAGGTGTCGCGCGACCGTTAGCGCATGATCCCCATCAGACATGTTATACTCGGCGCGGCCACTTCGGTGGCCGCGTTTGCATGCTCCCCCGCGCAGCGAGCATCGGATAGCGCGAGCGCGCAGTCGCCCGCCGATTCCGCGCTGGCTCCCACCACCATCGCCGCCGACTCCGGCGAGTCACATTTCAGCACGATCTCCCAACTCACCTTCGGCGGCGAGAACGCGGAAGCGTACTTCAGTGCGAGTGGGGAGAAGCTGATCTTTCAGACGACGCGCGACGGGCACGGCTGCGACCAGCAATTCGTAATGAACGTCGATGGGACGGGAATGCGGCGCGTCTCCACCGGCGAGGGGAAGACGACGTGTGGCTATTTCTACGACGATGATCGGCGCGTCCTGTTTTCCTCGACGCACGCCGCCGATTCCGCTTGCCCGGTGCGTCCCGATCCAAGCCAGGGATATGTCTGGGGCCTGGACAAGTTCGAGATCTATACGGCAAAGCCGGACGGTTCGGACCTGACGCGCCTGACGAACTGGAACGCATATACGGCTGAGGCGACCGTGTCTCCCGACGGCGAAACCATCGTTTTCACCTCGACCATGGATGGCGATCTCGAAATCTACACCATGCGTGTCGACGGCTCCAACGTCCGGCGCCTGACGAACGTACCTGGATACGACGGAGGTGCCTTCTTCTCGCCAGACGGTACGAGAATCGTCTACCGGGCGTATCACCCGACCGACTCGGCCGAACTGGCGACCTATCGCGAGCTGCTTGGCCGGAACATGGTTCGGCCTAACAAGATGGAAGTATGGATCATGGACGCCGACGGAGGCAATCAAAGGCAGGTCACGAATCTGGGAGGGGCGAACTTCGCGCCCTTCTTCACTCCCGATGGGCAGCAGGTCATTTTTTCGTCCAACTACAGGAATCCGCGCAGCTCGAACTTTGATCTGTATCTGGTCAACGTGGACGGAACAGGACTGGAACAGGTGACGACCAATCCGGCGTTCGACGGCTTCCCGATGTTCAGTCCGGATGGCACCAAGCTGATCTGGGCTTCGAACCGGAATGCGGCCAAGCCTACGGACACGAATCTGTTCGTGGCGGACTGGAGGTGAGGGTCGGGGGTGGGGGGGGG
>CAZPCC010000418.1:0-1542 GCA_964584905.1 uncultured Gemmatimonadaceae bacterium
GGTCTTCATCCGCCGGGCCCGCATCGAGATAGGGATTCAGGTCAACGAACGCGTAAGTGGCGCCATCCAGCCGGACTTCGGCAACGATGACGTGGAGCTGAAGGACGCCTACCTGAAGCTGGAATTCTCCCCCGCGTTGCAGTTCCTCGCGGGGAAGGCATACCGACCTTTCGGGCTTCTGGAGCAAACGAGCTCGAAGCGGATGCTGCCGATCGAGCGCGGCCTGCGTATTCGCGGGGTTGCAGCTGCGGACGAATACGCGCTTACGAGTAGCCTGGGATACAGCAACCGTGACCTTGGTGTTCAGATCCTCGGCGGTCCGACCGGAGCGCCGCTGGGGCTGGCCTACGCGGCCGGTGTATTCCGCGGCCCGCTGCATGGGCAGGTCGGAGCGCAGGACAGTTACCAGTTCGCAGCGCGGCTTACCGCGAGTCCTGCGCGGTTGTTGCGCATAGGCGCCGGCTGGAGTTCGCGGGACTTCGTCGCGGGTGTGGGCGACACGCCGGAGCTCGCGCGGGGTCACGCCCTGGAGGTTGACCTCGAGTATGGCGCCTTCGCTCCTGGCGTGCACATCCTCGCCGAGGTATCGGCCGGCGATGTCGACCCCACGCAGGAGCTCTCGTTCCGGGGCGCGCAGGCATGGCTTGCCTATCGGTCAGGAGAGTCCGGCGCAATGGGCGCAGCATTCGAGCCCATCCTGCGCGCGAGTTACGCCGATACGGATGTCGGGGCGGCGCTACCGGGCGGCACCCTGCTGACACCCGGCGTGAACATCTACTTCGGCCCGCTGAACCGCATCATGCTCAACTACGACGTGTGGAGCGGGGAGAACGATTCAGGAGATGCCCGCAGCTTCAAGGCGATGTTCCAGCTTGCTTTCTGACGGGACTTGCGTCGGCCGATGAGCAGGGCCTCCGCCGACCGCGTGACGATCCGTCCGGGCCAGCCACCGGCACCCGCCGGCCTCACCTCGAACCCGCGACATCGCCGTCCGACCCACACGTATCGCGCAACGCGCCCATCCGCCCGATCTTGTTCCCCTGAACCGCGGTGCAACACCACGGGCCAGCCGGACACTTCCCGATCAGGGCTTTACACATGCTGAACGAACTCCGCTTCGCCATCCGCAGCCTGGCTCGCACGCCGGGCTTCACGGTCGTCGCCGTGATCACGCTGGCGCTCGGTATCGGCGCTACCACCGCGGTCTTCACGCTCGTCGACTCGGTACTGCTGCGCCCGCTGCCGTACCCGCAGTCGGAGCGGATCCTGTCGATCCGTCACGAGGGGAGGGGCGGCGAGGACCAGCTGCCGATGTCCACCGGGCTGTATCTGTTGTACAGGGATCATGCACGCTCGATCTCATCGGTCGCGCTCCAGAGCAATGCGGTGATGAACATCGCGAGCGAGAATGATGCGGAGCGGGTCACTGGTGCGTCGGTCTCGCCCTCGATTCACGACGTGCTCCAAACGGTTCCGGCGCACGGCCGGCGGCTGCTGGAGAGCGATGGAGAGCCGGGCGCGGATCCGGTCGTTCTTCTGAGC
>CAZPCC010000419.1:0-5906 GCA_964584905.1 uncultured Gemmatimonadaceae bacterium
GCCTATCTGCAGGCGGCCGCCCTCGCCGAGTATGCGCGCCATCTCCTGGAGTCCGGCGAACTTGTCAGGGAAGAGATTCATGACGCCATTGGAGATGACGACGTCGGCCCACCCGTCCTCGACAGGCAGCGACTCGGCGAAGCCCTCGCGGAACTCGACGTTCTCCGCGCCTATCGACTCGGCGCTCTCCCGTGCGCGGGCGATCATGTCCGGCGTCATGTCCACGCCGATGACCTTCCCCTCGGGTCCGACCATGCGTGCGGCGATCAGCGAGTCGATCCCGCCGCCGCACCCCACGTCGACTACGCGCTCGCCATCTCGCAGCTCACCTAACGAAAACGGATTCCCAGTTCCAGCGAAGCAGGCGACCGTCGCCTCGGGGATGCCTTCGAGCCAGTCGTCGTCGTAGCCGACCAGCCTGGCGAGCGGCCTTCCGGTGTGAAAGTGGAACCCGTGGCCGGGCTCGGCGGCGACGAGGGCGTACTCCTCGCGAATGGCGCCGCGCAGCGCTTCAATGTCGAGTCCCTCGATGGCGCGCGCACGCGCCGGTATCGTGTTCGTCGACTCGGACATTCTTTTTCCTCCTGTTCGAGTACGAGTATCCGAACATCTCGATGAAAGTGTGACGCGTCAAGTGCGAATTGCTTCTCGCCGGCCTCGCTGGCGCATACGGACACCTGCGCCGGTCGAATCATCGCCAGCGATGCGGGACTCGCTTCGAACGGCTACCGCGCAGACCTATCCGATGCGTCCCCACGTGTAGCGCACCACCGATCCGCATGCGACCTTCGTCCCTTCCTGCTGTTCCTGCGATGTCACCACGTCAACGTCGCCGGTTCGCTCGGTCGAGCGGCCCGTGAGCTGCGCCGCGGCGAGGAGTCGCTTCGCTTCGGCTTCCGTCTTTTCGACGATGTCGGGAACGGTGCACTCCTCCCGCGCCTGCCGCGCCTCCCTGGCGAGCACGAGATTGACGAATGTGCCCGGCGCAACGCTATCTCCGGCACTAGGGGTATGGTCGACGACCATCCCTGGTGCGTAGCCGGAAACCTGGCGCCGAGTCACGAATAGCACGCGAAGCCCCACACGATCGAGAGTTGCGCGCGCCTGTGCTTCGGTCATCGAGTCGAGCTGCGGCACCAGGATCCTCGTAATGCGCTGGACCTGCCGTACCCAGGCGAGCTGTGCGTTGAGCTCCTCTCGAGTCATTGTAGGCATGCGCTGCGCACCTCGCGAGCTTATCACTCCATGCTCCATGGCACCGTACCGTACGGTCGGGTACGTCCCGTCAGGCGACTCGGCATCGACTGCCCCCTCCGCCACACGCACCGATGTCTCGCTCGTTGTTACGGTCACGAGAAACTCCGTTCCGGCATCGTTCAGGACCGCCTGCGGAGTGCGAGTGGTGAGCGTATCAGGAGCGCCGCGGATCTTGCGGATGAACGCCCGCCCGATGCGCAGAAAGATCGAAGGGTTCTCGATGTGAATGGCAGTGCTCGTGTCGAGTGTCACCTCGTAACCGGCGGCGAAGGTCACCACCGCTCTGGATGTCGACGAGGTGATGATGGAGTCACCCTTCTGCAACCGCATCGAGATCGTTGGCGCGATAACGCCGTCGCCGCGAACGATGCGTATGTTCGCGGACTGTGGCGACCCGGCGTATTGATCCTGCACTACCGCGCTTTCAAGCCGCGCGAACACCGGGGTGGCCGAACTGCAAGCCGCGAGCGATAAAACGCAGGTGGCGAGAATACAGGTTCGGCGCGAAATGATCTTGCTCATGGGAACCATATCCTGCGGGCGAGAGTGACCGCGATAAAGGTCAGGGCGAGCGCCGACAGATCGAAGAACGTGTTGAGGAGCGCGTGCTCACGCGCATAGAGTAACGCTCCGGCGACGAAATAGAGAGTGATGCCCGCCGCGAGCAACGCTCCCTGCCCAATGCGGCCGAAGCGTACGCCGAAGTGCGCGGCGAGCGCGCCGAAGGCGGCCATGCCGAGTATGACGAGGAATTGAGCTCCCAGCCCGAGCGGGGCGATCCTGATTTCGCGGAGGAGTGTGTTCATCGCGTCGGCTTCGACTTCGAGCGCCGAGCGATCCTCATGATTCAATCCGCGAACTATCGGGAACGTTGCGCCGCTCGCTGAGCCGACAAGAACCAGCCGTCCGGCCAGATCGCCTAACGGATCGCCGCGCAGCACTTCGAGATACGAGAGTCGGCTGCCGGGTTCCCGATGCTCGTGCCGCGGCGCGTAGTCGAGCGCCATCCGGAAGAGGGTGTCTCCCTGCGCAAAGGCGCACGACGTGTCGGCCACGGGGGTGATGACCGCGTCCAGCGTAACCGCGCGCATGAGCCGTGCGGTCTCCTGGCTCACGTTGCTGTCGCCTTCGGGCGCCGGCGCCGTCGACCGCGACGATTCACGGAGGGCTGCCACCGCGGCAAGAGGCAGCGATTGCATACGCGGCGGACGATCCGGAATCGTGCTCCCGCTCGCCAAAGTCATGATCGGTGCAGTCACGGCGGCGGTGTCGGCGCAGTTCGGGCCCCAGCTAGCGTAAGGCACCAGCGCCGGATCGACCTTCAAGGCGCCGTTTCTGAACCCGTTTACCGCAGCGAGCACCGCGGCGCCGTTCGACCTGGCACGTTGAAAAGCCGCGGCGAGTGAATCGGTCGCTTGCCGCGTTGCCGCCGGCGCTGTGTCAAAGGACATGTTGAAGGCGACCACCGGCGCGCCAGCGCCGACAAGCCGGTCGAGTACGGTCGCGTGCCGCCCGCGCCAGGAGGCATCAAGACTTCCGCCTAACTCGGTAGTGGTGGCGCTGTCGATCGCCACCACCATCACGGAGGCTTCCTCCTCGTGATGATGAAACAGATCGCTCAACGCGATGAAATAACTTTCCGGGCGGATGAGCGGATGAACCGCCTGAAAGCCGAAGAACGACGCTGCGAGTCCGAGTGCGATGGCGACGGCCACCGCGATGACGATCGACAGATTCCTCATTCGCAGCAGGCGCCTGGCACGATCCAGAGCGTTCTGTTCGCCGCGTTCGAGCGAAACCGCGTCAGGCTGCGTGGTTGTCTCCGTCGTCTCTTCGCCGGCGTCATGTGCGTCGGCTGAAACGACGGGATGCTCCTGCGTGCGCAACAGCTCGAGGTTGTTCTCGTGCGTTCGGATCACCGCCTTCATCCGCTCCGCCGAGCGCGCCGAGAGTGGCAGGTCGCGAAGCGCGCTTCCCGTTTCGATGTTGAAGAGCACCCCTTCGCGGGCGCGCATGAACAGAACGGGAAGACCGACCGCGCGTGTATCCGGAAACTCCTCGGCGAGAGCGTTGCGTGCATGCGAGATGGCGATCTCGATCCGTCCAATGTCGCGGCCGGTGAAAAGATGCCGGTAGAGCGTGCCGGCGAAGCAGACTGCTTCGTCGTCGACGATCTCGTACTGCATAGCGATCACTGCCGGGATCCCGAGTCGCACGAGCTCCGCTGCCATTCCCACGAACGGCTTCGACGCCGAAAGCTGCCCGCCGCGGCAGGAGTTGAGCACGATGAGCTTCATCGACGGGTGATTGCGGAACAATCCGGCAATCCTGTCCTGATCCAGGACCTCCTCGGCGCCTTGCGCGTCGCTCATAACGAGCACCGCGCGATCATCGGCGAAGTCGCCATGCCCGATGAAGTGGAAGACGTGGTACTCCTCGGCGGCCAGCGTATCGGCGATGCGCTTTCGCGAGAGATTCCCCTCGAGCACCGTCACCTCGACCGCAGCCTTCAGCGGTTCGAGAGCGGCGAGGATCTCCTTCTTCTCCGTCGCGGTGTCGAGCTCCGGCTGATCGGGAATCGCGATCAGGACCCTTACGGGAAGCGGCGCTTCCAGCGACGGGATCGCCTGCGGCAGTTCCAGATAACGGACGATCGGAGTGCGCTCCGATACGCCCAAAAAGCAGCGAAGCCGCTCGGAGTAGATGTACTCCCAGGGGATGACCGCGAGCTCCGGCGCTTCGATGCGCAGGCGGACGCGGACGCCGTTGGCACTGCCGCCTACCGCTCCCCAGCACTGGCCGAAATGCCACTCAATGTTGCGCTTCTCGCAGCCGAACGTGGAGGAATAGAGACGGCTGCCGACGGCTATGAGCGCCGTGCGGGCGACCTCATCGACTGCGAGAATTCTCTGATCGTTCTCGAGGGCGGCCTCGTCGAGGGTTCCGGCGTCGCGATATTCGCCGTGGGCATCGCACCATGACTTGAGCGCGATGGTGCCGTCGGCGCCCTTTTCGATCGACAGGTCGAAATCATGGTAGCGCATGCAGAGCCGTCCCCGGCGGTTTGGGGCGAGCGGCTAAGGTGCCGCGTTGGCGGGTGACCCGCAAGCCGAAGCCCTGACCGAGCAATTGCGTGCTCTCACCCGGCGGAACAGATTGCAACCGGAACAGGGCACCCTAACTACATCGCGGGGACAACTTCATGAAGATCTCTCACATCCTGGCGGCGACCGACCTCTCACAGGAAGCAACCGCGTGCATCGCACCGATTGCAGACCTGGCGCGCTCGGTCGGGGCGCGCATCACCCTGCTCCATGTGCTCGAGACGCTGGAGGTCATTCCACGCGGCGCGGCGTTCGCGCCTCCGCTGGAGTTCGACAGCGCGACGAGCGTGGAGTCGGTTCGCGGGCAATTGGAGGAGCGTGGGAAGGGATTCGGCCCTGGAATCGAGCTGTCTGTGGACGTGGTGCACGGCGGAGATATCGCAAAGGAGATCACTGAGTATGCCGGCGCGCACGACGTCGACCTGATCGCGGTGGCGACGCACGGCCGCACCGGCTTCAGGCACTTGGCGCTGGGCAGCGTGGCCGAGAGCGTAATCCGCCGATCGCGCGTGCCGGTGCTGGTGCTGCCGCGGCCAAAAAGCTGAACGGCGGCCCGATTGAAGCGGGAAATGGGAAACGGGAAAGGGGAAACGATTAAAGCGGGAAAGGGGAGATGGGAGAGGGGAAACGGCTGTCGAAGAGGCGACCGGACGCGCCGCCCTTGCACTTTGTCGTGATCACGACTATCCTTATAACATGATAACGTCCGCCGCACGAACCTCGAGGTAAGCGAGGCAGCCCAGGGGATGCGCGAAACGCCGGAGCTGCTCGCGTTCGATCTGCTGCTGAGGACTGCGAGCGATCTCGACCAACAGGTCGCGCAGCTGCTCAAGCCGGCCGCGGTGACGCCGGCTCAGTACAACGTGCTGCGGATATTGCGGAACGCGGGCGGCGCCGGGCTGCCGTGCGGGGAGGTCTCGCAGCGCCTCGTCAGGCACGATCCCGACGTCACGAGGCTGCTCGACCGATTGGAGACGCTCGGATTCGTTGGTCGTTCGCGCGATCCCGAGGACCGCCGAGTGGTGATCGCGCGGCTTTCGCCGGCTGGCGTCGCACTGCTCGATGAGTTAGGTCCGTCGATCGCCGCGCTCCACGCAAGGCAGTTCGAGTCGTTGAGCAAGACCGGCGTCGGGACGTTGAGGAAGTTGCTGCACCAGCTTCGGAGTTCGGACAAATAACCAGGGAGGTGCGAATGTCTACGCAGCACGCGCCGGAGATTGATTACTCCACCAACCAGCTCGGCTTGCCGCCGCCTGAGAAGATCGATCGTACCGACTTTGATGGCGCGGGACGATGGGCCCGCGGAGAGATCTGGCGACGCCACATCGTCGGCACGGAGCGCTCGCCGCTGGGATTCGTTTCAAAGGTGCTTCTCGGCAACATCGCAATCGTACTTGCGATAGCGATGCTGATTGAAGCGCCGAGCATGGTGCTCGTTGCGACGACGTTTGCTTTCGTCTCGTGGCTGATCGTGCGCGGCTCAATCGGTGGTGCCGTTAGCGAGGACGTACGGAACGCGCGCGGGCTGGGGTTGGCCGTGTCGAG
>CAZPCC010000420.1:0-4068 GCA_964584905.1 uncultured Gemmatimonadaceae bacterium
GCGCGAAGGGGCGCGCCGGCGGCGGTGGTATCGTCGAGCAGCGAGTCGAGCCTGGCGAGCCCGGACGGCGTTTGCGCCAAGGCAATGAACGCGTCCAGATGAGCCTTGCGAATGCCGTATGAGCGCGTGGAGTCATCTGCAGCGAGCCGCAGCATACGTTCCACTTCGGGCAGAATCGCGGTGCGCTGCGAGTCATCGAGGTAGGCGGACGCCGCCCGCGCCATTCGCCCGAGGGTACTCGCCACGATCAACTCGTCAGGCTCGCTGGACAGCTCGCGAAGCGCGAGTTCAATGTAGGCGCCCGGCGCCAAATCGGCTGCGCGCACCAGGTCCCACATCGCGCCCCAGAGCATGGCGCGGAGAAAGTCGTCCTCGATGGTGCCGATGTGCCGCTCCAGCCACGCCGCGCTTATCGTGTCGAGAAATGTCGTTGCGTAACCGTAGTCGCGCGAGTTGGCAAACACGAACTCCGCCGGTGGCGCGTTCACCGGCAGCCGCACCACCGTCGTCTCGGCGGCGATCACCGTTGGAATCCGGGTAAACTGGCCCGCCCTGTTTCCGAAAAGCACTTCCACCCGCATCGGCCAGCTTCCGGAGCCTGCCAGCTGCTGCGCCGGGCGTTGCACCAGCGTCACCGACGTCATGCATGTGGCACAGGAGCTGGTACGCTGCACGCGCGGCAGCTGCTCCACCACCGGCATTCCGGGGCGCAGAATGTACTGCGCCCCCCAGTCATCCAGCGGCCGCCCCGCGGCGCTGCCTATCGCCTCGAGCAGCTCGCGCCAGGTGGCGTTTGCGTATGCATGACGGTCGAGAAAGGTGCGCACGCCCTGCTGAAAGGCAGAATCGCCCACGAGGTAGTTCAGCTGCTTGAGCACCCCGGGCGCCTTGTTGTATACGATCGCGCCGTAGTTGCTCTTCGCCTGATCGAGATTGTCCAGCTCCTGCCACACGGGTGTCGTGCCAGTGGTGGCGTCCACGGCGTACGCCGTCGGCTTATTGCGCAGGTAGAAGGTCTTCCAGGCATTGGCATCCGGGGAGAGCGCGTTCTGCATCTTGGCCGCCATGTACGTGGCGAAGCCCTCCTTGAGCCACAGGTCATCGAACCAGCGCATGGTGACCAGGTCGCCGAACCACTGGTGCGCCACCTCGTGATAGGTGGTCGCCTCGCGGCCGAGCCGCTGGGGCAGGGTGGGGCGCTCGCGGAAGATGAAGGTGTCTTCGTTATAGAATACGGCGCCCGGATGCTCCATTCCGCCGAACGGGAACGCAGGCGCCAGAACCATGTCGTACTTGGCGAACGGGAAGGGCGTTGCGAAGTACTCCTCGAGCCAATCCAGCGCCCGCATGTTGAGGGCCAGCAGCGTGTCGGCTTCGACCTCCTTCGCTCGCGACCGCCTGACGAAAAGCATAACCGGACGAGTGGCGGCCGGCGAGTGGAAAGTCGCCCATGGCCCGGCGGCGAACGCGATGAGATAGGTGCTGACAGGTTCCGTCTCGGCGAAGCGGTGCACGAGTGCGCCGCGATCGGGGAGAGAATCCGCCAGCGGGCCATTTGCCACCGCGCTCCAGCCGCGAGGGGTTCGGAGCGTGAGCGTTACCCGGGCCTTGAGGTCGGGCTGATCGAAGCTCGGGAAGAGCAGGTTCGCGTCGGCGGGGACGAGCAGTGTGTAGAGATAGGTGCTGCTGTCGCCGCTGTCGCGGTAGCGGATGATGCTGGCGCCGGCCGGCGCAATCGGCGTGCGGAACGCGAAGCGCAACTCGTTCTCGCCCGACCGCAGCAACCCGGCCGGTATGCGGACATGCGCGCCGTTGAATTCTACCGATGGTGCCTCGGCGCCGTTCACCCGAGCCCCATCGAGCGCAATTCCGCGAAAGTCGAGCACCAGGTCGCTGTCGCCGCTCCGGCGCACGCTCACCGTAACCGCGCCACGTGCGGTGTCCGGATGCGTCACATCCAGCTCGAGCGCATAACGCACGTCGGACAGCGTCGCCGCCCGGTGCCCGGCGAGAGCGCGTGATACGCCGGCTCCCATGAACAGCGAGACGGAGTCGCCGCCTGGCGCGGACCCCTGCGCGGAAAGAGGAGCCGCGCCAAGAGCGATTGCCAGTCCCGTGATCCAGAGGAATTGCCGCATGCCGCACGCTACTCTGCGGCGCCTACGAGCGGGAGGGGCTGGCGGTGATATGCAGGTCGCGCTGCGGAGGACCTGCGGAGCGATGTTTGCGATCTACGCCCGTAGCCCGCAATGTTATTTGTCATCAACCTCTTCTGCTCGTGCCATCAATGATGTCCAAAACGATTCTCTGCCTGGTGGGTCCCGAATACGAGGACCTCGAGGTGTGGTACCCCAAGCTGCGGCTCGAGGAAGCCGGTTACACAGTACCGCTGGCCGGGATCGGCGAGTCGAAGTACCTCGGCAAGCATGGCTATCCGGCGGTAATGGATGGCCACGTGCGGGACTTCGAGGCGCGCGAGCTGGCCGGGATCATCGCGCCTGGCGGGTGGGCGCCTGACAAGCTGCGGCGCGACCGGGACGTTCTGGACCGCGTGCGGTCAGTGCACGAAGCGGGCGGCATGATCGCCACAATCTGCCACGGACCGTGGATCCTGATCTCGTCGGGAATCGTCCGTGGGCGGCGACTCACCTCCAGCGTCGGCATTCGGGATGATCTCGTGAACGCCGGCGCTCAGTGGGTCGATGCCCCGTCCGTAATCGATGAAAACATCGTCAGCTCACGGATGCCGAAGGACTTGCCGGCATTCGGGGCCGCAATGCTTCAGGTATTGGACAAGAAGGAAGGAAATAAATGACTCTTCGAACCGCGGTCATCGACGCGTGGGCCGCTCCGGATGTAATGAAGAAGGTCGTCATCCCCGCGTAGGCGGGGATCCAGCGTCGCGTGGATTTCGTATCTGGATTCCCGCTTTCGCGGGAATGACGGGGCTTCATTGTTGTGGTCGATCTCGATTCCCGATTCCCCATTCCCTAGTTTCGCGCCATTTCCATCAACTGCTTCGGCGTTAGAAGCCATCTAAGCACGCCGCCGCCGGGAACCGGGACGTCGTCGAACGAGATGAGTGCGGTGCCCCCTTTCTTGAGTCGAATGAAGCCGTTCCGGCGATCAGCGAGCATCCACCCCGCGAAATCCTCGAGGTCGGGATTGTGGCCAACAAGGGCGATAGTCTCGCCGGCCTTCCGGTCGCCAAGCCAATCGAGCACCGCCGCCGGGTCGCCACCTGACGCGAGCGCAGCGACCGTGGTGAGGGGCATCGAATCGTACGCCGTGGCGACGATCTCCGCCGTCTGATAGGCGCGTGTCAGCGAACTTGAAGCGAGCACATCCAACCGTTTCACCATCTTACGCAGCACCGGCGCGACGATCCGCATCAACTCACTTCCTTCTGCGGTTAGCGGCCGTTCCTCGTCGGAGAGCCCCGTACGCGCCCACTCGGAAGCTTCGCCGGCGGGGCCGTGTCGAATGAGGAGAAGATTCATGGAATGAGAAGCGAGAGCGAAGGGCGAAGGTCGAGATGCGAGATGCGAGATGCGAGGACAGCGAACATGCCCTCCCGTTTCCCAGTTCCCATTTCCTATTTCCTAACTAGCCACTACCCTCAGCGCTCCCGGCACGCACCTGACTTCGAGCTGGGCGGACTTGGCGATGTTGTACTCGCCGTCCGTCTCATATGCCGGAGGCGACTCGAAGACAAGCGAGAATAGCGCCCCTTGCTCGACCTTGACCTCGGCGCGCCGCGGGTGGGTTCCCGCGATCGCCGCGCCGAAGAGCGAGAGTCGCTTGAGCGGCGATGCATCGTGGAAGGATATGGCGTCCAGACGGCCGTCGGTGAGCGAGGCGTCAGGCGCGATCTTGAATGTGCCGCCGAAGTGGCGGGCGTTGGCGATGATCAGCATCAGGTGATGGGCCGAGCGGCGGTGGCCGTTGGTGGCGATGTCTATTCCTACGCCGCGGTAGAACATGAGCTGTCGCAACGCCGAGTAGTTGTACAGCGCCGGGCCCTTGAGCCACTTGATGCGCTGGATGTCCTCGAGCACGGCCATGTCG
>CAZPCC010000421.1:0-16358 GCA_964584905.1 uncultured Gemmatimonadaceae bacterium
GGAGGAGCGCGGCGATGAGCAGAATCCGATCGATGGCGAACATCAGGGATGCCATGAGGGTCGGGTGCGCGCGCACCCACCGCGGCCTCACACCGGCTGGCGGAGGTCAAGCAGAGTATCCGGGACCGGGCCGCTTCACAATCCGGGGCACGCCGCTGAGGCGTTAGGCAGGGTGGAAGCGCGGTGCTTCGCGATCGCCGGGCCGCCAGCGCTGACCGGCGGCCCGGCGGACGCTCCTGCCTACTTCATTATCTGGTACAACCCGTAGAGGCCGACCACCGCTCCGCCCACGGCGAGAATGGCGCCGGCGTCGTCGCCGATCAGCAGACCCGTGACTAACGCCGCCCCCCCTACTATCACCAGCGCCATGTTGCGGCCGGTTCCGAGTCGGGGGTCCTGCGGCAAGGCGCTCTCCAGCGAGGTCCGTGCGCTAACCGCCGGAGCCATCGAGCGCACGCCGGCGGTCGCTCCCAGAAGGGTCGGACCGGCCGCTGCAGAACTGCTCGTCGCGAGCGCTGGGCCCGAGGTGCGGGCAACCTGAGCGTGCGTATCCGCGGACACGAGGCAAAGCAGGGCAGCGGCAGCGATGATGCTACGAAGGACGAGATGCATGGGGGTACACTCCGATTTTGTTGGGCGTAGTTGCCCGATTAGCCGAATTACACGGTCGTGCATCGCAGGTCGCGCGCCATCGCGCGCCGATGGCAGTCGTTACCAGAAAAAAAATGCCGCTCGGTTCGGCCGGCGGCGTAATGCAAAGCGTTTGTTTCCCGCCTCACCGGTCTGCGAAGTACCCTTCGATGCAGATCGCCACCAGCCGCTCGAGCTTCTTGGTGCGCGTCGAGCGCTCGGTGTGGAGGCCATCGGCCGGAAGGCTGTGCCACATCTCCTTGCAGAGTACGATCAACTCCTCCGCCTTCATTCCGCGCTCGCGAGCGTCCCGGGAAACAGCCGTAACCACGCGCTCGAGGTGCTCATCGGTTATCTCCTCGGAGAGATAACCGCGCGCGACGGTACCAAGCTCTTCAAGGCGCTCCGTCCCGAGTTGTGGCCGGTGGCCGGGGCGCTCCGGCTCGATGTGCGTCATTGGAGGAATGAATTGCGGGTGAAAGGTGCGGAGTGCTACGATGGTGAACATACGAATATTGTCAAGAGGCAATTAATCGGAATGGTGCCACGCCAGCCGCGACAGGCTGAGGCACGCTCGCTCACAGTTGTTTCGCAAACAGTCGAACTGTATACTTGCTGATTCATCGTCGTAGGGGGCCTGTGACCTTCCGCGCTCCCCACCAGTGGTGCGTGAGATACCTGTTAGGAGGGGTGGCCGAGTGGCTGAAGGCACCGGTTTGCTAAACCGGCATAGGGTATAAAGCCCTATCGAGGGTTCGAATCCCTCCCTCTCCGTCTTGCGGGCCCCTCGGGAGTGAGGGCCCGCTTTTTTTTCAGGTCCAGACCGGCTGTCTTCGGTATTGCCGCTGCCGATCGCTGCCGCAGGGAAAGTCGCCGCTCCCGAAAATAATGCGCCTCGACAACACGCTACGACTCCGCTTCGCTCCATCCCCCACTGGCTACCTGCACGTGGGAGGTGCTCGGACGGCTCTGTTCAACTGGCTGATGGCTCGCCGGTTCGGAGGCGCCTTCCTGCTGCGCATTGAGGACACGGACAAGGCGCGCAGCACCGAGGAAAGCACGCAGGCCATCTTCGATGGGCTGCGCTGGCTGGGGCTGGATTGGGATGAAGACGTCGTCTACCAGGGCGCAGGGCTTGAGCAGCACAGGCGCGACGCCTATCGGTTACTGGAGGACGGCACGGCCTATCGTTGCTTCTGCACCCCGGAGCAGCTCGCTGCGGCCCGTGCGGCGGCCGCGGGGAACAAGGTGAGCTTCAAGTACGACCGGCGCTGCGATCGCCTGAGCGGCGAAGAGGTCTCCCGCCGCGTTGCGGACGGCGTGCCGTTCGTGCTCCGATTCCGCGTTCCGGAAGGCACCACCGAGTGGGACGATCTGGTTCACGACCGGATTGCGTTCCCCAACAAGGACATCGAGGACTTCGTCATCCTGCGGTCCGACGGCACGCCCATTTACAACATGGCAGTGGTCTCCGACGACATCGCAATGCGCATAACGCTGGTGATGCGCGGCGACGACCACATCTCCAACACGCCCAAGCAGATTCTCCTCTACCGGGCTCTCGAGGCCGAGCTGCCGCGGTTCGGCCATGTCCCAATGATCCACGGCCTGGACGGCAAGAAGCTGAGCAAGCGCCACGGCGCGACGGCGGTCGCCGACTACGAGATGCAGGGGATTCTCCCGCGCGCAATGGTCAACTTCCTGGCGCTCCTCGGCTGGTCTCCGGGCGGTGACCGCGAAGTGATGCTTCTCGACGACATGATCGGCCTGTTCTCCCCTGAAGGGCTTCAGAAGAAGGCCGCCATCTTCGATCCGAAGAAGCTTGATTGGATGAATGGGCAGCACCTGAGCTTGATGAGCGCCGAATTGCTGGCACCGCTGGTAACCCCTGCGCTCATTGGCGCGGGCCTCACGACGGCGGCGGATCTCGGCGACCGAGCCGGGTGGTACCACCAGCTGCTCGATCTGCTCAAGGTCCGGGCGCGCACGGTGCACGACATCGTCAGGCAGGCAGTACCGTATTTCGCCGACGAGATCGCGTACGAACCTGACGCGGTCGCCAAGGCGTGGAGGGATCCGGTCGAGGTAGCCGCACTACTAAGTGCGTCTCACGAGCGGCTGAGCCGGCTCGACGAATGGAGCACCGACGCCATGGAGTTGGCGCTGCGCGAATTGGCCGAGGCGCGCGGTGTATCCGGCGGAAAAGTCTTTCAACCGCTCCGCGTGGCGCTCACGGGGATGAGCGTGAGTCCGGGACTCTTCGAGGTGCTGCTGGCCATGGGCCGGGATCGCGCGCTCCTCAGGCTGGACCAGGCGGCCGCGCACCTGAAGGGGGCTGATACGATTCGTGCCGGTTGACGGAACATTCCGTTGGCGAAAGATTAGAGGAATACAATGTTTGCTTCTGCTGGCCAATGGTGGCCGGCTACCAGAGCGGATCCGCTGCGGGATCGGTGCTACAGGCGCTCCTCGCGCCGCACGTCACACATTCTCTGCAATCGCACATGCCAGAGCCGCTAACTCCCACGGAGCGCAAGGTTTACCACTACCTGCTGGACTTTCTGACGCAGCACACGTATCAACCGAGCGTGCGGGATATCGGCCGCGAATTCCAGATCAAGTCCACCAAGACCGTATCCGAGCTGCTCCAGTCGCTGGCTCGGAAGGGGTACATCGAGCGCGATCCGTCCAGATCACGGGGGGTTCACCTACTCGGCTTTCAGGCGGCGCGGAAGACTCAGCCGGTGCCTTATTTCGGCAAGATCGCCGCTGGCGAACCGGCTCTCATCCCGGAGCATCGGCTGGGCTTCATTACGATGGACCGGCGGTTCGTGCCTAGCGAAGACTGCTTCTTCCTGAAGGTGATGGGCGACAGCATGGTGACGCGCGGGGTGTTCGACGGCGATTACGTTCTAATCCAGCCTAACGTGACGCTCGAAGATGGGGAAATGGTCGCGGCGCGGATCGGTGAGGAGGCGACGGTTAAGACACTCGCTCATCGCGACGGATTGATCAGGCTGGTTCCGGCGAATCCCGATGAGCCGGTGCGAGAGTACGATCCGCGCACCGAGGACATCGCGCTGCTCGGACGTGTCTGCTCGGTGTTCCGGGCACTCCACGAGAACGATGACGGCGAATCGGGCGTGCTGCCCGACTGAGGCCCGCTCCGCCGCGCAAAGTCCTAACGTCCCTCGTCAGGCTCAGCAACGGGGCCGATCTGCTCCTGCGCCCTTCGGCGCTCGCGCTCCTTGCGCTCGCGAATGCGCTTCACCGCCTCACGAAACTCCTCGTTGGTGATGGCGCGCTGCGCGTGATTCCGGATGTCCGCCGCCTGGAGCGAGAGCGCGCGCTCGCGATCCAGTGCCTGCGGATTGGCCTGCAGGTTTATCGGCAGCAGAGCGAGCACCGCAGTCGGAATTTCGATCGGTCCCAGATAGATCTTTCGCTGGTCGATCCCGATCTTGGTGTCGCCCCTGGTGACCGTCCAGTCGCCGGGCGCCCGACCGGTCGGCTGCTCGCGCCGCAGGGAATCGTTCTGCTGCCAGACCCGAGCGGCGATTCCCTCGCGGATCTCCTCCGCGCTCGACCGCGGCGCGATCAGTTCCGGCGCGACAGGAGCCCAGAGTGGCGAATCGTAGCGCGGGACTATCCCCTGCGTCGGACCGCCGCGGCCAACCACCGGACCACTGCCCGTCGGAGCGGGAGCGGGCGCTGCCTCGTCAGGCACGGGAGGAATTCCATCCGGTACCGTGAGCGGCGCGACAATTGGCTCGGGGGGCGGCGCGTCCGGCGTCGCAGGCCCGCCGTCTCCTCCGGAACGCCCGGGGGTGGGTTCCGCGGCTCGCGGCAGCGCAAGAAAGCCGATTCGCTCCGCCGGCATTTCCTGCTTCGGTGCATTCCGCAGCCACTCTTCGAGTCCACCGGGCATCGTTAGAGAGCGCCCGATGACGATGAACAGCGCAACGTGAAGCGCGACGGATACGATCCAGAACCGGCTTGCGCGCTGCTGCTTCACGTCACTCCGGCGGCAAAGGTCGATAGTACGCGGCCCGCCCGTGCCGCTGCTTCGGCAATCCGCTCCGGCGACGCAATGAATGAAAGCCTGACGAATCCTTCGCCTCCGCTGCCGAATGCGGATCCGGGCAGCAGAACCACCCCTTCATCGACAAGCAACCGTTCGGCGAACGGACCGCTCGGCACTCCCTCCGGCAACGCCATCCAGAGGTACATCGTCGCCTGGGGAACGGTGCAGCCGAAGCCCGCGCGGCCGAACGCCGCAACCGCCGCGTCCCGGCGCTCTCGGAAAATCGCAAGATTGCCAGGCACGAACTCGTCGTAGCTCTCGAGTGCCGCGACGCCCGCTGCCTGAATCCCCATGAACGCTCCGGTATCGACGTACGTCTTGATGCGCGACAGCGTGCCCGCGATTTCCGAATTGGCCACGGCCCAGCCGCACCGCCAGCCGGTCATGTTGTACGTCTTCGACATCGAGTGGAATTCCACGGCGACATCCCGTGCCCCCTCGATCTCGAAGATACTCGGCGGCCGATAACCGTCGTACGCCATCTCCGAGTAGGCGTTGTCATACACCAGGAGAAGATCGAGTTCCCGACAGCGCTGTACCGTGCGTTCCAGATACTCTATTGGGGCAATTGCAGCCGTGGGGTTGTTCGGGTAGTTCAGGTACAGGATCCGCGCCCGCCGGATCGCATCCGGCGGCACCTCATCGAGCTCCAGTAGAAAGTCCTGCGAGGAGCGAAGCGGCACATAATGCAGCTCGCCCCCGGCGAGCGCCGCACCCCCACCGTAGGCAGCGTATCCGGGCTCGGGGATGATCGCCACATCGCCGGGCTCGAGGTAACCGAGCGCCAAATGGGCAATTCCCTCCTTGGAGCCGATCAGCGGCACGATCTCACTGAATGGATCGAACTTCAGGCCGAATCGCCGCTCCATGAAGGCGGCGACGGCTTCCCGGTAGGCGGCGAGTCCCAGCCCGAACCCGTAACGGTGCATCGCCGGAGTACTCGCCGCCTTCTCCAGGGCCTCTACCGCTCGCGGAGGAGGGGCCAGATCGGCGTCCCCCGCCCCGAGATCAATCACATCGACCCCGCGCGCCAGCAGCTCTCGCTTCTTTTGTGGAATGCCGGCGAGCAGGTAGACGGGAAGGCTGTCGAGACGGCGTGCACCCTTCACGATGTGGGCTCCCTTTCGTTGATCACTGGATTTCGCACGCGGCTCACGCCGTCAATCTGGATTTCGACTTCGTCGCCTTCAGTGAGCGGCCCCACGCCGGCCGGGGTACCGGTCGCAACTAGGTCGCCGGGCTCGAGTGTCATGATGCGGGAGATATACGCCAACAGCTCGGGAATGGGGAACACCATTTCGGAGGCCGAACCTCGTTGCCGCTCGACGCCGTTCACCAGGGTGATGACGGTCAGCGTGTCGAGAACGTTAACCGGAACCGGCGTTTCGGCCACCGGACAGAAGCTGTCGAAGCCCTTGGCCCTCGTCCATTGTCCGTCCCGCCGCTGAAGATCGCGAGCGGTTACATCGTTGAGCGCGACCACCCCGGCCACCGCTTTCCCGGCCTCGAGCGGGGCCGCATTGCGAAGCCGGGCGCCCAGGACGACCCCGATTTCCCCCTCGAACTCAACTTGCGTCGAGGCTCGCGGCAGCACGATAGGCTCTCCACTGGCGACGATGCTCGACGGAGGCTTCAGAAAGAGCAGCGGTTCGCTAGGCACTTCCTGGCCGAGCTCGCGGGCATGCGCACGATAGTTCCGGCCGACACATACGATCTTCGTTGGTGCGATTGGCATCAGAGGGCTTTGGCTATTGTGACACGATCTAAATCACCAAGAGCAAAAAGTAGGCAGAAATAAACCGCCGATTACGTCGACTACGCGGATTGCCTCGCGACTAATTCAGCCGAAGGATCGGCCTCGCGATGGATCCATCGGCGAAATCTGCGAAATCTGTGGTTGCTGTTTTGCCGTTTGCCGTTGAATTACACCCCCCCCATTCCATTCTGCCGACGGCGAACAGAAAGGAAACCGCCGATTACGCCGATTACGCAGATTGCCTCGCGGCTAGTCCAGTCGAAGATCGGTTTCGCGATGGATCCATCTGCGAAATCTGCGAAATCTGTGGTTTGCTGTTTTGCCGTTGAAATACAACCCGCCATTCATTCTGCCGACGGCAACAGAAAAAGAAACCGGCGATTACGCCGATTACGCAGATTGCATCGCGACTTGTTCAGTGAAGGATCGGTTTCGCGAGGGATCCATCTGCGAAATCTGGCCTCGAAATACGATATGTTCACGGAGCCGTCGAAACATTCTCCGCCCCGGGCTGAAAGAATTTCAACAGAGCCGGCTGCGCGTCAGCCCATGGCATGATCATCTGGGACGCCGGCGGGAGTGCTTCGAGCATCGCCCGGCCGTACGATTTGGAGATCACGCGTGCATCGCAGAGCACCACGACGCCGCGGTCGGTGCGGGTGCGGATCAGGCGGCCGAAGCCCTGCTTGAGCCGGAGCGTCGCGTGCGGGAGCATGTACTCCCGGAACGAATCGCCGCCGCGGGCCTCGATCGCCTCGCATGTCGCCGCGGTAATCGGTTCAGTGGGCACACGGAACGGCAGCTTGGCCAGAACGAGTCCGCGCAAGGCGTCGCCAGGCACGTCGACGCCTTCCCAGAATGACGAAGTGCCCAACAGGATCGCGCGTCCCGATTCCCTGAAGCGGCGGAGCAGCACATCGCGAGGCTCATCGCCGTGCACGAGAAGCGGCCAGCGCGCCGCGGCCCCCGATTCCCGCAGCGCCTCCGCCGTGTGCCGGATCTCGCGGTGGCTAGTGAACAGCACGAACAATCCGCCATCGCTCGCCGCGGCCAGGTCGTGCACCACGCGCAGGATCCCGGCACGATGGCCGGGGCCATCGATGTTCGGGGGCGGCAGGTCGGTCGGGACGACGAGAAGTGCCTGCTCCTCGTAAATGAACGGAGAAGGCAGAATCGCCGTCTCGGGTTCGAGCTGCGGCTCGTCGAGGCCGAGCTGCCTTACGAGAAAGGAGAAATCGCGCCCCCCGGCCAGCGTCGCCGACGTGACGATGGCCGTGTTAACCCGTGACCAGAGATCCTCCCGCAGCACCGGCGCAATGTCGAGCGGAACGGCGGTCGCGGCGACGTTCCTTTCCTTGCCACGCTGCTCGATCCAGCGTACCAGCGGCGGTCCCGATGGGGACCCGCGCAACGCCGTAGCCAGCGCATCGCCAGCAGCGGCCAGTCTGCGAATGACCGCGGCCACCTCACCTAACAGCGGGGCGAGCGACTCGGCGCGGGCGCTGTCCGCTTCCAGCCGCACCCTTATGAGCTGGAGTCCGTCGGCGAGGATCTGCAGCTCCGACATCAGGTCCGTGAGCGCCGCGTCCAGTCCGTCCCGCCAGATGGGATGTCCCGCGAACGCGTCGGTGAGCCTCACCATCGGCTCGCCACCGGCGGGAAAGAGCGTCCCCAGCAGATCGAACAGGCGAGTGCCTGTCGAGCGCGCCGCGCTGAGCGACGGCGCCAGGCGCCCCTCGACGAGATCCACGCTGGCGGAACTCAGCAGGTCGTTGTTCGTGCGCAACCGTGCAGCGAGCGAGGGCAGGAGTCCCTTGCCGCGGCGCTCCAGCCGGTTGAACAATCGCTGCAACGCCATGCGGCTCATCGTCGATCCGAGGTGATGTGCCGCGACCTCTTCCAGATGATGTCCTTCGTCCACGACCAGCCGAGAATAGGCCGGCAAGACCGCGGCTTCCGTCCAGTTGCCCTGCGCGCGCCTTACGGCGAGATCGGCGAGCAGCAAATGGTGATTGACGACGACCACGTCTGCCTGTGCCGCGTGCCTCCGCGCCGCGAACACGAAGCATCGGTCGAAGTGCGGGCAGCGGAGCCGTCCGCAGAGATCCGCCTCGGCGGCAACCTCATCCCATATCTCCGCGCGCGGCATGACCGGAAGATCGGCGACCGAGCCATCGGTCGTGCGCTCGGCCCATCGCCGAATCGCCACCAGCTCGCCGGCACTCCCGCTCTCGAACAGGTCGGCGCCTGACGATTCGGCTTGCTCCAGCCGCATCAGGCAGAGATAGTTGCGCCAGCCCTTGAGGATCGCGAACCGTACCGGCTGGTCGTCGAGCGCGCTGGCGAGGAACGGCAGATCCTTTCCGATCAGCTGCTCCTGCAGATTGATGGTGTTGGTCGATACCACCGTCCGCTCGCCGTTGGCGGCCGCCCAGCGCAGCGCCGGCACCAGATACCCTAACGACTTGCCGACTCCGGTTCCCGCCTCCATCAGTCCGATGCCGCCGCTGTTGTACAGGCGGGCGATGCGGTGCGCCATCACCCGCTGGCTTTGCCGGTCCTCGTACGCCGTGAGCGCGCGTGAGATCTGGCCACCGGGGCCGAGCGCATCGGCCACGCCGGCGGGATCGACCTGCTGCACCACGCGAGCGCGCGGGATCTCGACGACTACGTAAAGCTGCCGTGCATCGTTGTCGACGATCCCGAAGCCAACGCCATCGTCATGCAGCCGCGCGGCCCCCTCCAGGTCGGCCGCTGATGGCTCGAGCTCCCCCGACGGATGATTGTGCAACAACAGCTCGCCGCGCTGCGCGGCGCCCGGGAGCGCGAGCACGCTTCGCACGTCGCCGCGCGATACCACCCGCGCCGTCTGAACGACGCCCTCATCATCCACCTTGGCGACGAAGCAGACCTCGCGCCCTCCAGCGAGTCGAATCGCCGCGCGGATCGCCCCCGATGCGCCCGCACCCAACCGCGCATCCTCCCGCTTGCCGCGCCGCTTACCCTTTCGGGGCACAGCCTCCGGCGCCGCATCCGCAACTGCGGAGTCGGAAAGAGAGGAGGACGGAGGGGACGGTTTATTAAGCAGGGGTCGGGGGTTGAGGGTCGAGGGTCGGGGTCGGGAGTCAGATGTGTTCACGATGGGTAGGCAGGAGCTGACAGGTTGACACCACATCCCGACCCCCGACCCCCAACCCTCGACCTTCACGTCTTCAACGGCTTCTTCTTCGCCGCCGGGAACAGCACGTTGTTCAGAATCAGCCGATAGGCAGGCGAATTCGGGTGCATTGACAGATCCGTTGGAGGTGCTCCGATCGCGTGCTGGGGATCTTCCGGATCGTGGCCGCCCAGATAGGTCCAACTGCCCTGCCCGTACTCGCCGTGTATGTATTTCACCCAGGGCGCCCCCTCTTCCTCCGCCAGCACCGTTACTCCCGGTTTCAGCGTGCGACGGGTGAAGCTCGTCGTCACACCGTAGAAATCCGGTATCACTGTTCGATGATCCTGCACCAACATCGACGGCACGGGATCGAACTTGGCACTGAAGCCGAACAGCGTGAAGGTCCCAAGCGGCTGCCGGCGCCCTGGCACGTTGACCTGATGGCCATCGATGTCGCTCATTGCATTCACGTAAGGGGACAGCTCGAGCTGTGCATTGTGGAACGCAAACGAGCGCGACCACGCCATCTTCTCATCGGCGGCCGCATCGACCGGTGTTCCGTCGCCGAACGCGCCGGCAATATCCACCGAGGCACCGGCTATCGCCAACTCGAGCGTCTCGGTCGCCCCGCACATTGCGAACAGAAAGCCGCCGTTCTCCACGAATTGCCGCATCCGCTCGCCAACCGCCTTCTTCAGGTCGGGAATCGTCTGAAAGCCGAGCCGGCGGGCCGTCGTCAGGTTTCGCTGGTGCTGCTCGACGAACCATGGAGCACCGCGATAGGAAATGTAGAACTTGCCGAGCTGGCCGGTGAAATCCTCGTGATGCAGGTGCAGCCAGTCGTACTTGGTAAGATCACCGCGCACCACTTCATCGTCCCAGAGCGCCGTGTACTCGATGCCGGCATAACGAAGCGCGAGCGTCACCGCATCGTCCCACGGCGGCGCATCGGGCGGGGTGTAGACCGCGATCTCGGGAGCCTTCTCGAGAGGAATCGCGTCCATGTTTCCGCTCGCGATCTCACCCCGGATCGACGACAGCGTGCCGTTGTCGATCGCCTCGGCGGTTATGCCGTCGAGCGCTGCCTTGCGACGGAGCGTTTCCAGGTTCGGCAGCAGAAAGGAGCCACCGCGATAGTTGAGCAGCCACTCGCCCCGCACTCCATCCTTGAGCGCCCCGTACGTGAGACCATACGCCTTGAGATGGTTGCGCTGCGCGTCATCCATCGGGATGAGCAGGTGCTGGGCGCTCGCGACCGTTGTCGCGCACGCGAGCAGGAGAGCGGTGCACGCGAATCGAATCGACATCATGTTCAAAGCTACTCTACGGGGTCGGGGGAACGCTGGCTCGCGCGAGATCCAGTTCGCGGCGTGCCTGTGGCACCAGAGCGCTCGACGGATAGGTGAGGATAAGGTGCTCGAGCCGCGCGATCGCCGCGGCGGGATCATCGCCTCGCCGGAGCGCGCGCGCCCATTCGAGCTCCGCTTCGGGCGCTTCCGCCGACGCGGGGTAACGGTCCAGCACCGTGCGCCAGAGCGGCACCGCGCGAGCATCATCCGAGCGAGCCGTGTGCAGGCGCGCGGCGCTGGCGAGCAGCAGCGGCGCTACATCGGGCGCTATGCGCACAGCCGCCTCGAATGCCGTGGCCGCGGCAACGGTATCGCCTCGTGCGAGCACGAGAAATGCGGCGCCGATGGCCGGTGCGCTGTCGGCTTTCGTGCGGGACAGAAGTGCAAGCGCGCTCACCAGCTCCGGTTCGACTTCGCCGCCGCGCGGGCGAAGCCGGCGTCTCGCCGTCCGCAAGTCTCCCTCGTACAGCGCCATCCACCCGGCGATCGGTTCGCTTTCCCATTCACCGCTGTTACCGAGCAGCCTTCGCGCGCGAGGCACATCACCGGCGCGGATCCATCCGAACGCTACGATGCGTGCCAGCTGCTCCACCTGGTCGGGGGCGAGTGAACCGCGCGACTCCTGGAGCAGTCGCTCGGCCTCCTCGGCCCGTCCTAACGACGCGAGCGCGCGGAGATGCACCGGTAGCAGCACCTGCGCCGCGCCAGAGCCGTTGCCGGCGCGAGCCGCCAGCGCGAGCGCCGAGCGCGAATCGCCGCCATTGAGTGCCGCGGTGGCGGCACGGAGCACATGCTCCGGAGATCGCGTGCGCGCGAACACCGCTGTCATGGCGTCGCGCGCGACCAGCCACGCCTGCGCGTGCTCGGCGCGCTGTGCGAAGTCCAGCCACGCACGAACCGATGCCGTATCACCCGGAAGCGCGCGCAGCGCGTTCCAACCGGTGCGCGGCGATCCCCACTCCAGCTCCAGCGAACCGATGATGCGACGCGCTCCGGCCTCGATTGGCTGGGCGAGGAGCACGGCCCGGATCTGCTCGCGCGCCTCGCCGGTAGCGGGGAGAAGAGCGAACAGTGCCGCCTGCTCGAGGTATGGCGACTCGGCGACGACTATCCGCCACGATCTTGCCGACGGCTCCCACAGTCCCATCGACGCGCGCAGCTGGGCGAGCTCCAGCTCCACGCCGCGTGTACTTCCTAACGTCAATCCGGCCCGTCTCAGTACGCTGTCGGCCGCCGCCGTCTGACCACTCTGGAGCAACAGGCGCGCGTACTCGCGATATGGCGCGGCCTCGCCAGCCGCAACCTCCGTCCACGCTTCGAACGCCGCGCGCATCCCCACCGGATCCGCCAGCATGCGCAGCGCACGCAGCTTCATGGTGTGGAGAGTCGCATCGGCGGGCCGCAGGGCGAGCGCGCGCTGCACAAGCGGAAGGAGAGAGTCGGTAGCACCGAGCGAAGCGTAGGCGCGCTCGACTCCGAGCAGAGCCGGAAGGTTCGCCGGCTCGGTATCCAGAACCTCGCGATAGGCAGCGGCCGCCTCACGAAAGCGCTCCGCCTCCTCGAGGCTCATTCCCCTTGTCAGTGGGTCCTGCGCCTGCGCACCAGCACTCGCCAGGGCTGACACCAACGCCACGCACAGCGTGACGGCGCGGCTACGGACGCTCCGCATTCAACCGCTTGAAGTATTCGAGCACCGCGCGCCGCTCTTCGGCGGTGAGCCCGCGCAGCTCGTTCCAATCGGGCTCGCGGAACCGTGTTGCGTCACGACCCCTGGCATCGGCTCCGGGGGTGTACTGCTCGCCGCCGGCCGCCGCCTTCGATTCGCGCTCCCCCTGCTCTTCCCGCTCCTCCTTCTGCAGAGAAAGACCGGCATCGAGCAGGCGCCGGAACAGGCGCTGCTGCCTATCGACTACTTCCGCATCGAGCCGCCCCTGCTGAAGCACCTCTGCTATCTGACGCATCTCGCGCGCGAGCTGATCGGCCCGGCCCGACTCGTCAGCCTCGCCCGCTTCCTCGAGCTGCCTGGCCAGCTGCCGCTGGCGCGCGCCTAACATGCGCGCCTGCTCCGACGCCTGGGCCCCCGGCATTGGCATTATCGTCGATGCCTGCGCGTTGATCTGTCCCTGCTGCTGCGCCAGCTCCTGCATCCGCTGCAGCATTTCCTGCATGCCCGACGCGCTCTGCGAGCTCGATGCGCGCTCGCGGTCGCGCACCAGCGCCGCCGCCGCCTGATTGAGCGCACGCGCCGCCTGCTCCATCGACTCGGCCGTGCCGTTGCCGCGTCCGCCCTGCGCAACCTGATCGGCAGCCGCCTGAACCTTCTGACGAGCCTCGCCCATGGCGCCTTGCGACTGTGGAGACACGTGCGCCGACTTGCCCGCCTGCTCCTGCATCCGTTCGGCTACCTGTTCGGTTCCCTGCCGCACAGCGCTCTGCTGCGGCCGCAGCTGCTCCGGAGCCGTTCCGCTTCGGGCCTGCTCGGCAAGCGCTCCCTGCTCGCGCGATAGCTGCGTCAATTCCTGGATCGAGCGGTCGAGCTCACCGGTGAGCTCGTCTTTCCAGTCCTCCACCTGCTGCTGCCGCGCGTCGGCCAGCTGCTGCGCCGCCTGCTCCATGCGATCGGCACCTTCACGCGCCGCATCGGCTCGTTCCTGCTGGCCCGCCTGACGATTCTGCTGTTGGCCCGATTGCTGTTGGCCCGATTGCTGTTGGCCTGATTGTTGTTGGCCTGACTGCTGCTGGCCTGACTGCTGCTGGCCTGACTGCTGTCGAGACGCGGCCTCCTGCCGCTCAGCACCCTGTGCCGCACGCTCCATCGCCTCCGCCGACTGCTCGGCGTTCTTCGCCGCATCCTCGAGCTTTGAAGGGCCGGCTTCGGCTTCCTCCTTCTTCAGCCGGTCGGCGATCTCCTCGATCCGCTCCTTCAGCTGTTCGGCATCCCTGGACATGGCCTTCGACTGCTCGGCCGTCTGCTGCTCACCGGCAGCAATGGAATCGGCAAGTGCACGCTCCCGCTGCGCAAGCTCTTCGGCATCGTCGTGCAGAGTCTCCATCGCGCCTTCGAGCGCGGCACGCTTCATCATCTCGGCCATACGCTCCAACTGTTCGCGCAGCCGCTGCTGCTCGGCCTGAAGCTCGGACAGCGACTTTCTCGCCTGTTCAGAAGAAAGGTCCTTCGTGGCTTGCTGGAGCTTTTCGAGCTGGGCCTGCATTTCCGGCGTCAAAGCCTCGGCGAGCTGCCGCTGCACCTCCTCCAGCTGCCTGGCGAGAGATGAATCGAGCGCGTTGGCAGCACGCAGCTGCTCCTCCAGCGACTCGGCATCCCGTTGGAGCGCCCGTACCCGGTCCTGAAGCTCCTGCTGCTCGCGCGCAAGCGCCCGATTGCGCTCGGCGTTCTCGAACGACATCTCCTGGGGAGCTTCCTCGTCAGGCCGTGCCGGCGTCGCGCTCGACTCGGTCCGGTCGCTGCGTGATCGAGCGGCCTCACCGGTCCTGCGCTCCAGCTCCTTCTGGTCTCGCGCGGCATCGTTGGCCCGCGCTACAACCGAATCCGCGAGTGCGCGCGCCATTTCACGCCGCTCGCGCAAGCTCGGCACGCGCAGCACGAGCTCGCGGCTGGTGCCCGTCTGCCTCCACGGCGATGCATCGGTCGCTTCAACCACCACGTGCAGCGCATCGCCGGGCTCGAGGCCGCGCGTAGCCAGATCGATCGGGAACTCGCCCAGCCATTGGCTTTCGCCGGGCTCGGCAACCGCCTGGGTGATGGATGGCTGCGCTCTACCTCCGTCCGGCACTCGCCAACTGCGCATGACTACTGCGGCCACGCCATGATCATCCGACGCCGCGACGCGCAGCGAGAGCCGTTCCTCGGCGAGCACCACCGTGTCGCTTTGCGGCGCGAGTATTTCGGCGACGGGCGCCGAGTCGGACACCACCTCGAGCTCCAGCGGTGCCGGAACGTCGGCGATCGGCCCCTGGGCTCCAGCGGCGACCCACGTCCAGCGTCCTGTTGACGGCGACGTAAGGCGGCCGCTGAAGGCGTGGTCGTTCGGCGTAAGGCTGACGGTGTCCGCGCCGCGGACGAGGGAAACGGTGCGCAATGCCACTGACGCGCGGCCCCTTATCGAGAGCACCGTGCCGCGCGGTATTCGAGCGACCTCGCCGGTGGGAAGTACCTCTGAGGCACGGCCGAGATAGGCGGGATACTGTGCGCGTACCGCCACGTCGCCCACGAAGGGCCGGTCGGTGACCCTGATCAGTACCGTGTCGCTCTCCACTCTCCCGTCGCCGGCCACCAGCAACAGATCGGCATCGACGGGACCGAGTTGTACCGTGGCCATCTGACCGACGACCGGCAGTGCATCCACCCTCCACGAACGGCCGGTAGCGCGCGATGCAAGGGTGATGCTGCGCCGGTGGGGCGCGAGGATCGACAGGCGAATCCGTTCGCCGCGCAGCACGGCCGTTGGCGCATCGACGATGCTGATCGGCTCGAGCAGTGCGCCGGTGTAGGCGCCTAACGGATGCCGCATCGCTCGCCACCCGTCCGGGGAAGCGGAAGCCGCTGCCCCGAGGGCCAGAACGCCCAGCACCGCAGCAGCGCCGGCGATCGCGCCCCGTACCAGCTGGCGGCGCTGCGCCCGTGGCGCCAACGCACCCTGCGTGGCGCCGAGCGTGCGGACCAGCGCTTCCGCCGCGCGCCGTCCAAGCGCCCCGCTCTCCGACACCTCCAGCGCCCCGCGCAAAGCACCGGTGCGCAGATCGCGCTCCCGCTCGATGGCAGCCGCCACATGTTCGCGAGTGGCGCCGCGCCGCAGCGCCCGTCCGGTCCACCAGCTTGCCCCCGCGACGAGAATCAGCACCAGCAGCCAGGCGAGCAGCGGGACGACCGGCAGGCCGATCCACCGCGCCTCGCCTAACACAAGTGCGCCGCCGGCGAGCACCAGCGCCGCCAGCGCCAGCGCGATTCCAACGCCCTGTGCCGCCACCGCAAGCGTGGTGCGCACGCGCTCCCGCGAGACCAGTGCGTTGACCGTCACGGAACCGGCCGGCTGGTCATCGCATAGGCGAACAGGTTGACGCCCATGCGCAGAGCGGCCTCGTGCAGCTCGGGCGGATCCTTGTGCACCTCCGGATCCTCCCAGCCATCGCCAAGGTCCGCCTCGTAGCTGTAGAACAGTACCAACCGGTCACCCATGAAAATTCCCAAACCGCGGGGCGCCGCGCCATCATGCTCGTGGATCTTCGGCAGCCCCTTCGGAAAATCGTAAACCAGGTTGTAGACAGGGTGCGTCAGAGGCACGTCGACTAGCGGGCGGTCCGGGAATGCCCGCGCAATTTCGCGCCGGAAGCTCGAGTCGAGCCCGTAGTTGTCGTCCA
>CAZPCC010000422.1:0-7463 GCA_964584905.1 uncultured Gemmatimonadaceae bacterium
GGCCGGCCCGGTGGCCCATCGCTCTACCACAGGGCCCAGCTGAAGAGAGCCGGCGTTGTGCACGCACCGGGCGCGCATCTGCTCGAGTCTGGACTCGGCGGTGAAGGCGCCAAGCGACCAGGCCCGACCCGAGGCGGCGGATCGTGTTGCGGATCGCATTCCGCCGGCGAGCGCCGACGCTCCGATCCCTAGCAGAACGAGAGCGACGAGAAGATCGATGAGCGACGTTCCTCGTCGGTACCGACAAATCGTTCCTGAAGAGCGCATGCGCCATTTCGTGGAGCGCACCGGAATAGGGGCGCGGACTCAAAATGGTCGCTACCAGCGGCAGTGCCCGGATCCAATCCGCCCGGTCAGCATCGTTTCATCTCGAGCGGACCGCCCTGGGATTCGGAGTTCAACGACTTCGCTCGCCCGATGGGCGATACCTCAGTCCGTCAGTTGCCGCTCTGCCTAACCGTCAGACTGCCAACGCGCGCGAGAAGCGCGATGGCAGCCGGGTCCCCGTGACTCAGGGCCACTGCGCTATCGGCCTGGGCTCGTGCCGCCGCCGAATCACCGCGCGCCAGAAGGAGATCGGCGTATCCTGCACGAAATTCCCACCGCTCGGGTGCCAGCTTTACGGCATCGCGCATGGCCGACTCGGCCACAGTCAGGTTTCCGGCGCGCCGGGCGGCCACGGCAATGGTCACCCATCCACGGACCGAATCGGGAGCAATCGCCAGTGCCTCACGCGCGATTCGTGCGGCACCCGCATCATCGCCCATCGCGTAACGCACGTCGGCGTGAGCCAGTAGAATGGCTGGTTCGGGAGGGGCGGACTGGCTTGCGAATCGAAGGAGCGAATCGGCGTGCGCGATGCGGCCGAGCCGAATGGCTACGATGGCCGCCTCGTACGCACCAGCGGCGTCCCGTGGAAAGAGCCGTGCGGCCATTTCCAGATGCTCGGCGGCTGCCGCGAACTGTTTCTGCGCGGAGAGGACTCGTCCCGCGACGAGATGTGCGCGATACGATTCCGGGTGGTCGCGCAGGAGAGCGATGGTGTAGGTCTTGTCGGATCGCCAGACGGGGGTACGAGTCCATGTGCGCGCGGCGCCTAACGCGACGAGCACCGCCGCGGCAGCGACGACGATCGACAGCCGGTCGCGCGCGACGCGTTGCGCCAGAGCTCCCAGAGCAAGGCATGCGCCGACGCTCGCGAGATAGAGAGTCCGCTCGGCAAGTGCGACACCGGAGGGAAAGAAGACGTTGGAGACGGGAGCGAGCGCGATCGGGATCCACACGAGCGCAAACGCCGCTTCCGGTACCGGGCGCCACGCGCGGCGGACGGCAACCCCAAGCGCGAGGGCGAGAAAGAAGCCGATTAAACCCGCCGGCGTAACGCCGGTTACCAGAACGATCACCTGTGGAAAGTAATCACCGGACAGGTGAATCGGAGCGAGCAGAAGTCGTACGTAGTGAGGGACGATCGTCGCTACGGTGAGCAACCGTTCGCCGGCCGACGCGTCGACGAACGTGGGCGCTATCACGGAGAAGCTGCGCCCGTGGAACAGCGCGATGATGAACGCCGCGTACGTTGCCGTGCTCAACACGTAGACGGCGTACCGCTTGCGAGCCGCGTGGAACGCCGTGCGCCAGTCGCCCGCCACCAGAAGATCGTGCGCCACGACGAGGCCCAGGAACGTGATCGCGCTTTCCTTGGCAAGCAATCCCAGCGCGAACAAAGCCGGCGCCCACCAGGATCCACGGCGGTGCGCCAGCACGGCACCTAACACGAACACCGCGGCCATCGGTTCCAGCCGTCCGACCAGGTTTGCCACCGCCTCTACGTGAACGGGGTGGACCGCGAACAGCAGTGCGGCAATGAGCGCCGCAGCCGGCGCGAGCAGCTGTATTGCGAGATACCACACCAGCAGCGCCGCGGCAGCGTGCCAGATGACGTTGGCGGCGTGCAGCCACCGCGGATCCCCTCCGCTTATCGCCCAATCGAGCGCGAACGAGACCGTGCCCAGCGGCCGGTACTGCCCGCCGGGATTCGGAGCGGGCCAGTATGGTTCGGTGAACGCACGCCATAGTCCATCGAGCGAATGCACCAGCGGGTTGCGCAGCACGACCGGACCATCGTCGAGCACAAAGCCGTTCTGCAGGGCGTTACCGTAAACGAGCAGTGCGACGAGAACGACCAGTACCGGTGCAATGCGCTGCAGCCAGACTCGCGAGGTGAGTTTCCCCGAAACCCGGGAGGTGGGAATTTCCACACTACTCCCGTGAGGGACTGGCTCCTGGACGGCCGGTTCTGAAGGCGCCTCGCAATCTCTAACGGGCGCGGACTCGCCAGGCAATGAAGGAAGCGGCGCCGCGCTTCGACGGCTGCGGCGGGAACGGCGGGAGCGGCTCACACTTCTACGCCGTACCGTGAAAGCTTGCGGTACAGCGTGGATGGATCGATTCCAAGCACATCGGCGGCGCGGCTCTTGTTGCCCCCTTCATTCTGCAGAACCCAGAGGATGTAGCTGCGCTCGATCACATCCATGGTTGGATTGAGTGGCGCGCGGTCGGACACCACCGCTTCCAGGTTGCGACGCGTCACCCGCTCTGGCAGGGACGAAATCTGGATCTCCTCACCTGGCGTGAGGATTACAGCCCGCTCCATCGCGTTCTCCAGTTCACGCACGTTGCCTGGCCACGGATAGCACTGCATTGCTTCGACCGTTTCCTCGCTGAGTCGCTTCGGCTCGCCTCCGTTCACTTCGGCGAGTCGCGTGAGAAAGCTGCTTGCGAGAAGGGGTATGTCGTCCGGCCGCTGCCTCAGCGTGGGCAGGTGAAGGGCGAACACATTGAGCCGGTAGAACAAGTCCCCGCGAAACGTGCCCCGCTTCATGTCCTCTTCGAGATCGCGATTGGTCGCCGCAAGAACACGCGTATCCGTCGACAAGGCCTCGGTGGCGCCGACCGGAATGATTTCGCGGCTCTGCAGCACGCGCAGCAGCTTGACCTGTGTGGAGGGCGTGGTCTCGCCGATTTCGTCGAGAAAGAAGGTGCCCTCGGCGGCTGCAGTGAACAGTCCGGCCTTGTCCTTTACGGCCCCGGTGAACGACCCCTTTACGTGACCGAACAACTCGCTCTCGAGCAGGCTTTCCGGCAGCGCACCGCAGTTGATCGACAGGAATGGGCCATCGTTGCGGGGCGAGAGATCGTGTATGTAACGAGCCACGACCTCCTTACCGGTGCCTGACTCACCCTGGATGAGCACCAGCGAATCCGTCGGCGCAACGGTCTCGGCGAGCCGTAGCAGGTCGAGCCACACCTTGCTCCTGCCTATCGGCCGGCCATGGCCTGACGTGTCCCGGCGCCGAATCTCCTGCCTTAGCGACCGGTTCTCCACCCGCAACTGACGGTGCTCCGCCGCACGGCGCAGAATGGCGATCAGCTCATCGTTGACGAACGGCTTCTGGATGTAGTAGAAGGCACCGGCGTTGACCGCCTGAATGGCCGATCGCAGATCTGCCTGCGCGGTCATGAGTATGACCGGCAGATCGGGATCCTGCTTTCGCACGGCCGAAAGCAACTCGAGCCCGCCGACATTGGGCATGCGGACGTCGGTCAGAATGATGTCGGGCGCGGCGCTGGCCAGTGCCTCGAGTCCGAGCTTCCCACCTAACGCGGCCTGAACGCGAAAGCCGGCGTTCTTGAGCAGAATGCCGAGCGTTTCCAGAATGCCGGTCTCGTCGTCGACGACGAGCACCAGTGGCTTGTCGATGGGTGTGGTCACGAGGGATCTCCGGTTTCCTGCGTCGAGTGCGGAAGGAGCACGTTGAAGGAAGTGCCGGTCGCGGCACTCTCCACCAGAACGACTCCACGCAGGGCGTCGATCGCGCGGTGGACGATAGGCAGTCCAAGTCCGGTGCCGCTGGCCTTGGTGGTGAAGAACGGATCGAAGATCCTGTCCCTGATGTCATCGCGGATCCCGGGACCGGAATCGACGATTCGCAGTGAGACCGCATCGCGATCGAACGGGGTTCCAGGGGGCAGCTGCAGCGCCGGAATGAGTACGACCTCGATTCGCACCGCCCCGTTGGGCGGGCTCGCCTGCACCGCATTGAGCGCGATGTTGAACGCGACGCGATGCAGCAGGTCTTCGTCGCCTTCGACGATCACCGGCTGCTGCGGAACCACGCACTGCACCGTAACGTCGGCGCGGCAATCGGGGTGCGCGGCAGCCAGGCTGGCCGCCGAGCGGGCTACCGCCGCGATATCCACCGGCCCGAGCCGTGTGACCCGGACTCGCGCAAAGTCGAGAAATTCAGACAGCAGCCTCGACAACCGGTCGGACTCCCTAACGATGAGATTGCCGAGCACGCGCTCGTCATCGTTGGCTTTGGGAGAGCAGGCAAGCTGTTCAACGGCGCTGCGAATGGATGCCAGCGGATTCTTGATCTCGTGCGCAAGCGACGCACTCAACTCGGTTACCGCCTCGAGGCGCTCGGCACGAAGCCGCAGCGCTTCCATGCGCTTGTTGTCGGTAATGTCCTGAAAGATCGCCGTCGCGCTGACGCCCGATGGCTCGCGTCCCGAATCGATCGTCATCGTCGTCAAGCCGATGGCGATCGAACGTCCGTCGCGGAGAATCGACGCCTCACCACGATTGATGCGCACCCGGTCGCGCATAGTGCGCTCGAGCGCTCGAAGAAGTCCTGGCGCCAGTGTCTCGAGCATTTCCGCCATCGGGCGCCCCACTGCCGCCTCCGCATCGAGACCGAGCAGCCTTCCGGCAGTGGGGTTCACGTACAGAAGCCGGCCGGAATCGTCGACCGTGAGAATGCCGCTGCCGATGTTGCGAAGAATGTCGTCTGCCTGCAGCCGGGCGAGTGCGAGTTGCTCCTCCAGCTCTTCCTTGCCGGCGCTGGTCTCTCGGAGACGGGTGCCGAGAATCGCGATGCCCACCGCGACGGCTGCAAAAACGATCAGCTGCAGTGCGACGCCCCACGATAGCGTCGTGCGATGCGCCGCGAACAGCAGGCTGAAATACATTCCGTTCGAAACCGCCGCGACGAACAGCCCCCACCCAATCGGGAGCAGCACCGCTGCGGCGGCAATGACGAGGATGTAGAGAGCAGCAAGTTGCGAGGCGCCGCCTCCCGTGAGGTGAATGATCGCGGTGACGAGGCAGACGTCGAACAGCGACTGGGCGAGTACGAATCCGCGCGAAGGACGCTTCCGCGCCTGCCAGGACAGCGCGAACGACCCCGCTGTGAACCCGATGGTGGCAAAGAGTGTGAGCGCCGCCACGAGCGTGTCGCCAGAATCGGCGTGCCGCCACTGCGTAACGGCCGCCAGAAAGATGGCGACCGCCAGCGACAGCCGGCCCAGGTATATCCAGCGAAGTACTCTCAGCGGGTGCAGCATTATCTGTGGCTCGAGGCGGGCCGCGGGCACTGCGACCGCCTACGGAATTGAGTGGGTCTTGCACTTTGCACGCTGGCTCGGTCCCTCCGATCCTCGCGTTTTGCTATACTTTGGACGACCAACCCCTCGAGGAGTTTCTTGGAAAGCGGGCACGAAGTACTGTCGGCCGCAGGCATCGCTTGGCGTTTGTTCGTGGTCTTGCTGCTCGTGGCGGCAAACGGGTTCTTTGTTGCAGCAGAGTTCGCATTGGTCGCTTCGCGGCGCAGCCGAATCGACCGTCTGGCTAATCAGGGGAACGTCGCGGCCAAGACCGTGCAGGACACGCTGCGCCATCTCGACCGGTACATCTCGGGGACGCAGCTCGGCATCACGCTGGCATCGCTTGCCCTCGGATGGATCGGCGAAGCAACCCTTGCCAGCATGATCGACCAGATACTGGTCGCTGCCGGCGTGAAAGCGCCGGGCGCAGTAACCCACGGGGCCGCGTCGATCGCCATTGCCTTCATCATCATCACCTTCCTGCACATCGTGTTTGGCGAGCTGGCGCCGAAGTCGTTGGCGCTCGCCCGCCCGGAGCCGGTCAGCATGTGGGTGGCGCGCCCGCTGCGCGTGTTCTCCAAGATCATGACACCGTTCATCACCGTCCTGAACGGTGCGGCGAACCAGTTTCTCCGGTTGTTCGGGCTCGAGACGGTCAGTGAGAGCGCGCACGTTCACTCACCGGAAGAGCTGCGTCTTCTCGTCATGCAGACGCACGCTCACGGACTTCTCGATGAGAGTGACCGCGCGATGCTGGCCGGGGTATTCGACTTCCATAACAAACGTGCGCGAGATGTAATGCGGCCGCGCACCGAGCTTGCGGCGCTTCCCATCGATGCTACCGAAGAGGAGACGCGGGCACTCGTGCAGCGAGAGCGGTACTCGCGCTTTCCCGTCTACGGGGGAACGCTCGACAACGTAGTCGGCATTTTCATTGCCAAGGATCTCTGGTTCGATGATGGCGCGACCCCATTCAGCGCCGCGCGCTTCATGCGCGAGCCGCTGTATGTACCTGACAGCCGTCCGGCCGAGCGCGTAATGGATGACCTGCGGCGCACGCGCGCGCAGATGGCGGTGGTGCTCGATGAGTACGGCGGGACGGCGGGGATCGTCACGATGGAAGATCTGGTCGAGGAGATCGTAGGCGATATTGCGGACGAGCACGATATACAGGCACGCGACTCGGTCCAGATCGAAGGAGTGCTGGAACTCGCCGGGGCCATGTCGCTCGTGGACGTGAGATCCGATCATGGGATTCCGATCCCCGAAGGCAGCTGGTCCACGCTCGGAGGATTCGTGTTCGCGCGTCTTGGCCGCCTGCCGAAGATCGGGGACAAGGTCAGCCTACCAGCGGGGGAGTTCGAGGTGGTGGCTATGGATGGGAGGCGGGTGGCCGCGGTGAGTTTCCGTCGCCTGCCGGCCGCCATCCCGTGAGCGAGGCGTTGGTCATAACGCCGGACGTGTCCATTCCGCGATCGGAATTGACCGTTAGAGCCACGCGCGCGGGCGGACCTGGGGGACAGCACGTGAACACCTCATCGACGCGAGTGGAGCTGATGTGGAACGTTCGCACCACGTCCGCCGTGGATGACGAAACACGCGCTCGATTGCTGTCGCGCCTCTCGCACCGGGTCGATACCGACGGAGCCGTGCGCGTAGTGGCAAGCGCGACGCGGAGCCAGCGCCGCAACCGCGATGAGGCCGAAGAGCGCTTGGTGGAGCTAGTGAAGCGTGCGCTGGCTACACCCCGTAAACGTATCCCAACCCGGGTCTCACGCGCCGCCAAAGAAGCGCGCCTCACAGCAAAACGCCGCCGCGGTGAGAGGAAGAGAGCGCGGCGTCCGCTGGAGGATGAATAGAATCAGGAATCAAGAATCAGGAATTAGGAATTAGGAATTGGGAATTAGGACTGGGAATAGGAATAGGAATTGGGACCCTGGTTCCTACTTCCCATTTCCTATTTCCTACGGTGGCATATCTTGTCATCCGCAAGCCGGTAAACGTTTTCCCGGATCAGC